>CAYNPB010000014.1:1372-30387 GCA_964399005.1 uncultured Sangeribacter sp. | reverse complement strand
TGTGGACAACGCGGTCGTGGAGTTCGGCGAGTTTGCCGGAGTTCCAACGGTCGGTTGTGCCGACGAGATAGCCGGTGATACGCTGGATAGTCTCGAAGCGGGTGCCGCATTTGGGGCATTCCTTCATATCCATGTCGGCATTTTCATAGCCGCATTTGGGGCAGTGGTTTCGGTTGTGGTTGACAGATCCATACCCCATGTTGTATTTATCCATCATATCTACGATCTGCATGATACACTCCTCATTGTGGGTGGCGTCTCCGTCAATTTCTACATAGAAGATATGTCCGCCTCGAGTCAACTCATGATAGGGAGCCTCAACCTTTGCCTTATGACGAGGTGAGCAGTGATAATACACCGGGACATGATTGGAATTGGTGTAATAGTCCTTGTCGGTGATGCCTTCGATCACACCGAATGATGCACGATCGCGTTTTGTGAAGCGTCCGCTCAGTCCCTCTGCTGGAGTAGCGAGAACTGAATAATTATGACCGTAACGCTCGCTGAATTCATTGGCTTTTGAGCGCATGTGCCCTACAATACGAAGCCCAAGTTTTTGAGCATCTTCGCTTTCTCCATGATGCTTGCCGACGAGGGCAATCAGACACTCAGCGAGACCTATGAATCCGATACCGAGAGTGCCTTGATTGATTACGCTTTCGATTGTATCGTTAGGTCCGAGTCCTTCCGAGCCGTTCCAGAGCGTTCCCATCACGAGAGGGAATTGCTTGGCAAGAGCTGTCTTCTGGAATTGGAAACGGTCGTCGAGTTGCTTGGCGGTAATCTCGAGAATATCATCGAGGCGCTCGAAGAAGCGTTCGATTCGTTCTTCTTCATCTTTAATTCCCATGCATTCTATGGCGAGACGCACTATATTAATAGTGGAGAATGATAGATTCCCTCGGCCGATGGAAGTCTTTTTACCATAACGGTTTTCAAATACACGAGTGCGGCAACCCATAGTAGCCACTTCATATTCAAATCTGCGCGGATCGTCTGCTTTCCAAAGCTCATGCTGATTATAGGTAGCATCAAGATTCAGGAAATTAGGGAAAAAGCGTTTTGCAGCCACCTTACAAGCAAGGCGATAGAGATCATAATTGGGATCTTCAGGAAGATAGCTTACGCCACGTTTTTTCTTCCAAATCTGGATAGGGAAGATAGCGGTGGCGCCATTTCCGACACCCTCATAAGTGCAATTGAGAATCTCACGGATGATACAACGACCTTCCGCCGAAGTGTCAGTGCCGTAGTTGATGGAGCTGAACACCACCTGATTGCCACCACGAGAATGAATGGTGTTCATATTATGTATGAAAGCCTCCATTGATTGGTGAACGCGACCCACAGTGCGGTTGATAGCATGTTGAAGCAGGCGCTCATCATCTTCCAGACCCTCCAAATCTTTCTTCACGTAGTCTTTAATCTCAGCATCATATAAATTTGAGAGATCTTTTCCTGTAAGAGATTCGAGGATTCGAATCTCTTCTTTAAAAGAAGTACGAACGAAAGGAGCAAGGTAGAAATCGAAAGCCGGGATAGCCTGACCTCCATGCATTTCATTTTGAGCAGTCTCGAGAGAGATGCAGGCAATGACACCTGCAGTTTCGATGCGTTTGGGAGCACGGCTCTCAGCGTGCCCTGCCACATAGCCGTTGTCGAGTAGATGATCGAGAGGATGCTGCACGCATGTGAGGCTCTTGGTGGGATAGTAGTCTTTATCGTGAATGTGGAGATAGTTGTTTTTTACAGCCTGCTTCACTTCGGGGTCGAGAAGATAATCATCCACGAATGGTTTGGTGGTCTCAGAAGCAAACTTCATCATCATGCCGGCAGGGGTGTCGGCATTCATATTAGCATTTTCGCGAGTGATGTCGTTGCTTTTAGTCTCGATGATCTCAAGGAAGATATCGCGGGTCTTGGCGCGGCGGGCGATTGAACGCTGGTCGCGATATGCGATGTATTTTTTCGCAACATCCTTGCGAGCAGACTTCATCAGTTCGATTTCCACACGATCCTGAATCTCTTCTACAGTCATGCGTTCTTTGCCTGTCATGCCAATTCGGTCGGTGATGCGCTGTATGAGCGATTCATCTTCACCTTGTGAAGTGGCGAGCATGGCCTTGCGGATAGCGGCTTTAATCTTCTCTTCGTTGTAGCCGACGATGCGTCCGTCGCGTTTCTGTATAGTTTGAATCATCGGGGTGTCTATTTTGATTTTATGAGTGAAACTTATTCCGGATGCAAAATTAAGCAATATATTGAAATTGACAAAAAATATCCTCAAAAATTTTCTAAAAAATAATTTTTGGAAAACTTTTGAGGATGATAAAAATATCAAATAATTATAAATTAATTAATTAAATTTTAGTTTTGGAAAACTTTTTAATTTAACTAATTGATAATGTGGGATTATTTGGTGATGATGAAAGAATCGACGTCAAGCCAACCGCTATCGTTGCTCTTCCATGGGCGAGTGCAGAACACACCGACCTTTGCACCGATCCAATGGCCTTCGCGGACATCCATAGAGCGACCGAAATCAGTGAATTTCTTACCGTCGAGGCTATAACGGAATGAGACGGTGCATTTGTAATCCGGTTTTTGTTTCGGATTCTTCTTGCCGGTCATCCTAACGACAGCCTGAAGCCAGATAGGACCTCCATCGTTGAGTTTAATGGCTTCTGTTTCGACTTCATCCTTGCCTTTATTTGCACCAACGCAATCAGTCTGCACGAGATAAATACCATCTTCGCGACTTTCGAGAGCGAGGGTAGCAAAGTCATAACCCATGACAGCTATACCACCCTTTTCGCCTACCATAGCTTTGCCATCTTTTTTTCTCGGATGGAAAGACACCTTAGCTGTAGCAGTGAAATTCTCGTTGGGGAATTTCTGCATCAGCACGTTAGGCATATCGTAGAGGTTTTTGGCATCAGGAGTATTGTGAGAGAAGAGACGAAGCACCGAATTTTCAGCATCGCAGAAATACCAGAGGGGTTGAGGGTTGCCATTCCATTGCCACTGATAGCCGAGAGTTGTTGAATCAAATTCGTCGCTGTCTTGTGGAGTAGCTATGGGGTAGGTGTTGCCAACATTGGGTTTTTTGTATGTACGAACCGGATTACCGCGGCCATCACCATCTTTATCAACTCCAATCACAGGCCAACCATCTTCCTTCCAAACCATTGGTTCGAGATTTATGACACGTCCGTAGGGACCCTTGTCTTGGAAATGGATAAACCAATCTTCCTTGCCATCGGGGGTGTCAATCCAAGCACCTTGGTGAGGGCCATTGATGTCAGTGTCGCCTTGCTCCATGACATTGCGCTGCTCGTAAGGACCCCAGGGATTCTTGCTTCGCATTACAACTTGCCAACCAGTGGCAACTCCACCGGCAGGGGAGAAAATATAATACCAAGGACCACGCTTATACATCTTAGCTCCTTCTATAGTTTCATTTTCGAGGTGTCCGTCATAAATCACACGATCCATACCGATAACACCGGTGGCATCGGGAGTCATCTCAATCATGCCAAGAATACTCTTCACACCGGCACGGCTACCGGCAAAACCGTGAGCGATGTAGGCACGGCCATCTTCATCCCAGAAAGGACAAGGATCGATCACTCCAACCTGAGGATAGATAAGGCGAAGCGGACTCCACGGACCTTTAGGATCGGTGGCATCAGCCACATAAATTCCACGGTCGGGGTCGCCATACATCACGTAGTATTTTCCATCATGATAGCGGATAGAAGGAGCCCAAACACCATTTCCGTGGCTCACCCCATCAAATGCAGGATCCGGATATTTGTCAGCTACCGCGCCGATGATAGTCCAGTTGACGAGGTCGTTGGAGTGGAGGATCTGAAGAGCCGGAAGGTTAGCGAAGCTAGAAGAAGTCATGTAGTAGTCATTGCCAACGCGCACCACGTCAGGGTCGGAATAATCAGCGTTGATGATAGGGTTCTGATACTTGCCATTGCCAAGATCAGAAACGTAAGCTTTCGACACATCTGCCAAAGCTTGCGGTGCCATCAGGCATCCGAGAGCCGCAATCGAAAGCAAGAAAGATTGTCTTTTCATTGTGTTTTTTATATTTTAGGTTTAGATATTATTGCCAGATTATATTTAGATCTCGAAGGAGAGTGGAGGAGGGTCCGGTGGAACCGGTATGTTGGATACAGAATCCGGATAACATAGAGTCTTCTACAGGTGCTTTGAGCTCAACTTTCCCAACAACATCCTCGCAACATTTCCGATCCGGAAGAGGCGCATCAGTGTAGGCCGAGGCTTGAAGTAGACCATCTGTAATCCCCACTGTAATAAAGCATGAAGTTCGATAGCAGTTGCTTATAACTTCATCTGATATCACAGAAGTTTTTCCTTTGTCGTATTTAATCAGGGAAAAACGCACGGCTCGGTCATGATCAGGAGTTCGCTCAATGCGGAGAGCATATCCGTCGAGATTTACCGGATCAAACTTCACGCAAATATCCATATATTGTGATGTGGCGCTCCCGAAACCTTGTCCACCGCTTTTGGCTGGCTCAGCAACTAAGGAGATAGTCATATCATGACACTCGTCACGAGCTGGGATATAGCTGAGTCGAGCCCCTTTTTCACTTTGAACCAATCCAATTCCTGTAGAAGCGTCAAAGCCTTTTCCATAATACCATCCCGGTCCATCAGCAGTGGCCCATTCTACATGTGACGTGTCCGTGGGCTTGAAGACATCGAAACTCCAGGCTCCTTGGATGCCGGGGCAACGTTTCTGTATGCTTACGTCATGAAAATCCGTAGAGAGTCTTGATTCAGGAATCTCTTCAATCATTGAAGCGTCGTTGATTTCAAAAAATGTGGAACTTGCAGTGAGACCCGCTTTGCTGTCGGCAAAACGTGGAGTCACAACCGCAATGATTGAACTTCCGAGATCGGCAGCTTTAGCAGTGAACAGCTTACCTTCAGGAGCATCTGCTTGCATTAGTTCAACGACTTGAAGAGTTCCGTCAATATCCTTACATCTTGTCCAAATAATGGAGCTGTGATCTTCTCCCTTCCCATTTAGAGAATAATTGACTTTAAACTTACCGGAATTCTTGTCGAATACGATCTTTGGGTTTTTCTTGAATTCAGGAGCCTCTCTAAGATTTGGTTGAATAGTGAGCGTATGTCTTGCAGTGAGACCGTCGGATGTGGATATAGGAAAAACCGACTGATTTCCAATGGGCATGACGTTTTCAGCTACAACGGCAAATTCTTCCGGATTTCCTGTCTGGTAACCGCCCCACAACAGTGGAGTAGCCTTAAGCAGCACAGTGTCTCCATTGAAGATCTGTTTGGGTGCATCAGAAGTTATTCTCAAAGTGACTGGAATATCAGTCAACTTTATTCCGGACTTAGATTCAATGTAAGCGATTTCCTGAGAAAAGCCAAGTGGATCCCAGTTGTCGGTCCCCTTGAGAAGATTCGTAATATTATAAATAGCTTTTCCGTCGTGCTCTATTTTGTAGGCATTCCTTAGGCTTGTGTCGACCAAGGATGGTCCGAGTTCAGGGCGGTCGGAATCTATTATGTATGGTTGGCCGTTTAGTGAAATGTTTTCTTGACGGCAAGTTACGTCAGACGCATCGCGCGTCCATTTTATATCTATGGGTTTATCACAATAAAAACGGGTATCTATAGCTGTGACTTGTCCGGGAACTTTAGTGAAATATTGCACACCTGAACCGAGACATGTGATGTCACAATTCAAGAAAACAGCACCGGTCTCAGCTGTAGAATAAAAAGGTTTGCTGCTGAAGAAGGTGAACTTGCAATCAAGATATATTGCTGAGCCGGAGAGAGCATCGTCAGTACATTCGAAATAGCAATTCTCGTATAGACTACGGCGTGCTCCGACGAAAGGACAAAGATTGAGGCGGCTAATGAAACGGCAATTGTCTGCAAAAAGTCGGTCAGTATTTTCACAAATTCCGATTTGAGCCTGCACAATAGCATCTTTACGCTTCTTTCGATTCAGCTTAGGATTGCGTGGATATATGAGATCTACGTTGCAATAATTACCATAAGTGATGTTTTTTGTAGTGAGACTATTTCCGGAGAAATGGAACAATGTAAAATTGCCCACTGCTCCTTGAGTCTGACCACGGTTGGCAGCAAACACCACATCTTCAGGATTTTCGGAGAGCCCGATTATCGAGAGATCATTGCATTTGATTTTGAAAGCATAAGGAGTTCCTTGTTTGTCGCTGCGGATTTCAGGATCGTCGGGATCGTCAATCCAATAGACAGATGGAGCGACAAGAAGGATAGCCTGATCGGGGAGAGAATTAATCTTCCGGAATGCTTCAGACGCAACTTGATAAGAGCCGGGATAATTGAGGATCCCCTCTGCGTCGAGCACGACGGTGTTTTCAGTCACGGGATAGGATCTACCTCCAAAGCTGATGGAAGTATCTGCATGAAGGGGAGATATGAAGCATGATAAGCACACGATGAGTGCTAAGCAATACACAAGACGAGGTAATCGTCTTTCCGGATTGCAGGGGCTGATCTTAGCAGATATGGTATGCAGGAACTTCATTTTCGTGATGAAAGGTTGTAAAAAGCAAATTCGATTCAAAGTTACATAAAAAAAATAAGAATAGCAAATGATAGGGAATATTTTGGGGATTTTGATGAATCAGGTTTTTTTTATAAATTTGCAGAATCGAACAAAGAGCTGATCTAACATTAGTATCGAGTACCATGCAAATTCAACTGAACAAATCATTTATTTATTTCATCTGTTGCGTATCGGCAATGGGTGGCTTGCTTTTTGGATATGATTGGGTCGTGATAGGGGGAGCCAAACCCTTTTATGAAGCCTATTTTGGAATAGAAGGAGATCCCTCTATGCAAGGGCTTGCCATGAGTATTGCAATAGCGGGGTGTCTTTTAGGGGCTATGGTTGCCGGTTTTTTTGCAGATCTATGGGGTCGCAAACCTCTTCTGCTCTTGTCAGCCATAGTTTTCCTTGCATCGGCGTATATGACGGGAGCGGTCAATACTATAATTCCCTTTTTAATAGCGAGGCTTATTGGCGGAATCGCGATAGGACTTGCCTCTGGCATGTCGCCAATGTATATAGCTGAAGTGTCACCCTCCGCCACACGAGGCAGGATGGTGTCGATCAATCAATTGACAATAGTTCTTGGAATCCTTGCAGCTCAGATAGTCAACTGGCTAATAGCAGAACCGATGCCGGAAGGAATAGAGTTGCCTCCAATAGAATCCTGGAATTGCCAAATGGGTTGGAGGTGGATGTTTTGGGCTGAAGCATTTCCGGCAGCAGCCTTCCTTCTTCTCGTAGTCTTTATTCCTGAAAGTCCGAGATGGCTCGTCATAAAGGGAAAAGAGGGATTAGCTAAAGATGTTTTCAAGCGAATCGGAGGAGATGACTATGCGAGAATAGAAGTGGAGACAATATTAGCAGCCGAAGGTGATAAAGAAAAGTGTCATGGATTGGGCCAACTCTTCAGAAAGCCATATCTGAAGCTCATAATTCTTGGAATAGTGATAGCAGTATTTCAACAATGGTGTGGCACAAACGTCATATTCAACTATGCGCAAGAGATTTTTGCTAATGCAGGATATGCCCTTGGAGATATGCTTTTCAATATAGTATTAACAGGCATCACCAATGTGATCTTTACATTTGTAGCTCTATATGCAGTGGATCGCATAGGGCGGAAAGTTTTAATGCTCATAGGTTCTGGTGGTCTATTTACTATCTATCTGATACTTGGATGTTGCTACTACTTAAGAGTGTCGGGGATTCTAATGGTGATACTCGTGATGCTCGCCATAGCATGCTATGCCATGACTCTTGGGCCGGTGACATGGGTACTCTTGGCAGAGATATTCCCTAACAAAGTAAGAGGAATAGCCATGTCGGTATGTACATTTGCCCTTTGGACCGGATGCTTTACATTGACCTACAGTTTTCCGCTTCTTAATACATCGCTTGGTAGCTTCGGCACCTTCTGGCTATATTCAGGGATATGTCTCTTAGGATTATTGTATTTCTCTAAGACACTTCCCGAAACGAAAGGAAAAACTCTCGAGCAAATAGAAAAAGAACTCATTAGCAACTAAAAATAATAACCATGGTCAAGGCTTGGAAAGAAACGGTAATAATACCGACATACGAGGTAGGAGAACCTGAAAAGAATCCTATATTCCTGGAAAACAGAGTATATCAGGGATCATCAGGGGTAGTATATCCATATCAAGTGATAGAGTCTATTTCAAATGAAAAGAGAGATCATGAATGGAAAGCAGTGTTTCTTGAAAATGAGTATATCAAGGTCATGATCCTTCCTGAATTAGGGGGACGCATTCAAATGGCTTATGATAAGATAAAGAAACGGCATTTCGTATATTATAACCATGTCATAAAACCGGCATTGGTAGGGTTGGCGGGTCCATGGATCTCCGGAGGGATAGAGTTTAACTGGCCTCAGCATCACAGGCCTTCTACATATATGCCCGTAGACTGCACCATAGAATCAAACGATGATGGGTCTGTGACGGTCTGGGTAGGGGAAGTAGAAAGGATGTTTCATCAGAAGGGAATGGCCGGATTCACACTCAGACCGGGATGTGCATATCTTGAAATCAGGGGAGTGTTGTACAATCCCACAGACCTGCCACAGACATTTTTATGGTGGGCTAATCCAGCAGTGTCGGTCAATGATCATTATCGTTCAGTCTTTCCACCAGACATCAATGCCGTGTTCGACCATGGAAAGAGGGCAGTATCTACCTTCCCTATAGCCACAGGCACTTACTATAAAATGGACTATTCTGCAGGAGTTGATATAGCCAACTATAAGAATATATTTGTGCCTACAAGCTATATGGGAGTAAACTCAAAATATGATTTTGAGGGTGGATATGAATTTGATACTGATGCAGGTATGCTCCATGTGGCAAACCATCATGTAAGTCCCGGGAAAAAACAATGGACTTGGGGGAACGGAGATTTCGGACGAGCATGGGACAGGAACCTTACTGATGAAGATGGCCCATATATCGAGTTGATGGCAGGAGTTTTCACGGAGAACCAGCCTGACTTTTCATGGCTCATGCCATTTGAAGAGAAAGAATTCACACAGTATTTTCTTCCCTACCGAGAATTGGGTATTGTAAAAAATGCGGTCAGAGATTTGCTAATGAACATCGAACCAACGGAAGATGGAAAGGATGTCATCTTGAAGTTATATGCCACAAGAAAAGATACTTTCAAAATTGTATTGAAAGGAGATGACGGCAAGCTTCTTTGGCATGATTCAACGGAACTATCACCTGAGTGTATCTATGAAAAGAAGATTTCATTGGAGGGAAGAAATCTTGATGAAATTTATTTGAAAGTGACATGGAATATCTCCGGATCGCTCGAATGGCATGCTGAGCCGGATGAAATCCGACCAATTCCGGCATCTGCGGAAGCAGCATTACCTCCGAATGAGATAAAGACAAATGAGCAACTTTACCTGACCGGTCTTCATTTGGAACAATATAGACATGCTACATTCTCCCCGGTGGATTATTATGAGGAAGCTCTCAAAAGGGATCCCGACGATTACAGATGTAATAATGCCCTTGGATTGTGGTATCTTCGTAAAGGTAGGTTTGAGATAGCAGAAAAATATCTTGAAAAGGCAGTAAAGATAATCACGCGAAGGAATCCGAATCCATATGATGGCGAACCTATCTTTAATCTTGGAGTGGCACTTAAATACCAGGATAAATATGACGCGGCATATTCGAGATTTTATAAATCCACTTGGAATGGAGCTTGGCAAGATGCCGGGTTTTTTGAGGCATCACGAATATCTTCGAAGCAAGGGCGTATAGAAGATGCGCTTTACGAGACAGAGCGAAGTCTCAACAGAAATTGGCATAATCAAGGAGCTCGAGCTCTTAGATCGCTTCTACTTTCAGATCTTGGGAAAGGGAAAGAATCTTTGGAGCTATGCGAAGAGTCGCTCAAAATAGATCCATTTAATTATGGATGTCTGTTTGTCAAAATGAAAATTTCCAAAGATGAGAAAGTCAAGGAGCAATTCATCGATTTGCTTCGCGATGATTTTCATAATTATAACGAACTTGCCATCGAATTTATGGAATCGGGGCATTACGGGTATGCAAGCGAGATACTTGAGACAGCAGAGGAGAGGGGAGCCATGACGCTGATAAGCCTTTATTACAAGGCCGCATGCTTATTTCATGGAGGAAAGATTGAGGAGGCCCAAGAGACTTGGATTGCAGCATCGCGTGAAAACCCGGCCGGATGTTTCCCCAATTCCCTTCATGCGATAAAAGCTCTCAATCTTGCATTGAAGCATAATCCTACGGATGCCAATGCGCACCAGCTTCTCGGGAATATCTATTATGATAAGCGTCAATATAGCTTAGCACAAGAACACTGGGAAGCAGCCAAGGATCTAAATCCTGAAAATCCGACAATCTGGAGAAACTTAGCATTATGCTATTTCAATAAGCGAAAAGAACCGGGAAAGGCAGTAGCATACATGGAGAAAGCATTCTCATTGGATGAATCGGACGGAAGAATCCTGATGGAACTTGACCAGCTATATAGAGCATTGGGTTATCCTCATGCCGATCGACTTGCTCTTTTGGATAAACATGAGAATCTTACAAAGCATCGAGATGACTTGGTGTTGGAAAGAATAACATTGCTCAATCAATTGAGTCGGTATAGAGAGGCGAAAGAACTTCTTGATAACCATAAATTTCATCCTTGGGAAGGAGGAGAAGGGAAAGTGTCTGGACAATATCAGATATCCCGGCTTGAACTTGCCAAGGAAGCTATTTCAGAAACGAGATATGACGATGCCATCTATCTTCTTGAAGAGTGTCTTGTATATCCGGAGAATTTGGGAGAAGGAAAGCTATATGGAGCGCAGGAGAACGATTTCTACTATTTGCTTGGAAAATGCTACAAAGCTCTTTCCGACAAGCAAAAAGCTGAAGATTGCTTTAAAAAAGCCACAGAAGGTCCCACTGAGCCGGCAGCCGCCATGTATTACAATGATGCGAAACCGGATAAGATATTCTATGCGGGATTAGCATGGCGGGAATTGGGAGAAGAATCAAAGGCACGCTCATATTTTAATAAACTGGTGAATTTTGGAAGGCAACATTATCATGATGATGTCAAGATGGACTATTTTGCTGTCTCGCTACCTGATTTGCTGATATGGGATGGAGATCTGAGCGAAGCCAATCGTAAGCATTGTCTGTATATGATGGCGCTCGGCGAGTACGGCCTTGGAAATTTGAAGCGTTCTGATAAATTCCTGAAGGAACTGATGGAAATGGATATAAATCATCAGGGAGCTTCATCCTTCCAGTCGCTGACAAGATTAATTTGTAAACTTTGAGAAAAATTAATTTTCTCATTTTAACTAAAATATTTTCAGATGAATAATTTTGTATTTTTTCCTGCTACCAAGTATGTGTTTGGTAAGGGAGTTGAGAATAAAGTTGCTGAGCAACTGGAGGCTTTCGGGATGAAGAAGCCACTGATAGTCTACGGCAAAGGATCAGTGATCCGATCAGGCCTTCTTGACCGTGTAAAGAAAAGTCTTGAAGAAGCCGGAATCCCATATGCAGAATTGGGAGGAGTGCAGCCCAATCCTGTAGACTCAAAGGTGTATGAGGGAATAGAAATTGCCAAGAAAGAGGGTGTAGATTCAGTGCTTGCTGTTGGTGGCGGAAGCGCTATAGACACTGCTAAGGCTATAGCTACAGCGATTCCATATGATGGGGATTTCTGGGACTTTTATTGCGGAAAGGCAAAAGTGAAGAAAGCTCTTCCGGTTGGGGTTGTGCTGACCATTCCGGCTGCAGGCAGTGAAGGATCAGGAAACACCGTCATCACCAAACTTGAGGGGCTCCATAAACTTGGAATGGGGAGCGACGTATTGCGTCCTAAGTTTGCATTGATGAATCCTGAGTTGACTTTCACACTCCCTCCATATCAGACAGCGGCCGGCATCACTGATATGATGGCACACATAATGGAGCGTTACTTCTCAAATACTCCTAACGTTGAGGTAACCGACCGCGTTGCGGAAGGATTGCTCAAGGCCATCATCACGGAAGCGCCGAAAGTGATAGCGAATCCGGAAGATTATGATGCAAGAGCCAATATAATGTGGAGCGGAACGCTCGCCCATAATGGAGTTTGCAGTGGTGGAAGAGAGGAAGATTGGGCCACACATGGTTTGGAACATGAATTGAGTGCAGTCTACGATGTCACTCACGGAGCAGGATTGGCTGTAATGTTTCCTGCGTGGATGACAATTGCCATGCAAGAGAATCCGGGAAAGATAGCTCAGTTTGCACGCCGGGTATTCGATATCGAAGAGGATGATGATCGAAAGGCTGCTCTCCTTGGGATAGAAGCGCTGAAGAAGTTCCTATCTTCTATAGGAATGCCTGTCACAATGAAGGAGCTTGGAATCGAGAACCCTGATGTAAACTTACTGGCAGAGAAAGTAACGGAGAATAAGGGTAAGGTCTTTGGCAACTATATCAAGATTGATAAGGATAAAGCATCTGAAATCTACAGTATAGCTGCAAAATAAACAGATTATTTTTTCCAGAAGGCGGGGGTGAAGAGTAGGAGAATCGTGTAGAGCTCGAGGCGTCCGGTCAGCATAATGAAGCTGAGAATCCATTTGGCGGCATCGGGAATCATTGAAAAGCACGAAACTCCTTCCTGCACCTCCGTGCCTATTCCTGCATTGGAGATAGCCGAAAGCGAATAGAAGAAACTTTTTTCAAACGGAACTCCAAGAACAGTGAGGAGAAAACCTCCAATAAAGATGACCAGGAAATAGAGCGCAATGAATGAAAGCACCTTCATCACAATCACGTAGGAAGTGCCTTTGCCATTGACAGTCACTGTGCGCACGGCAGAGGGATACATGGTGCGATACATCTCATTGTTGAGAAATTTGAAGAAGATAAGAAACCTATCTATTTTAGCACCGCCGGATGTGCTACCTGCGCAACCACCAATCACCATGAAAATCAACATCACAATGTAAGGGACAGCACCCCAGTGCATGAAATGCGGCACGACAAGTCCGGTAGAAGTAAGAATGGAAACGCTTTGAAAGAGGGGAATGATAGTCACCTCTTGCCAGCTATGCACATGATTTGTGCCTACTATTGAAACGGTGAAGATTATATATCCTAAAAAGAGGACATAACAGAACCATCTGAAAGCGTCGTTCTGCATAAGTTTTCGCCAGTCGCCATGAACAGTGGCAAAAATCAGATTGAAATTGACACCTCCAATAAACATGAATACCGTCAGGATGATAATGATATAGGGACTATTCCAATCACCAACGCTAAGATCATTTGTGGAGAATCCACCGGTAGAGAGGGTTGACAATCCGTGGCATATAGCCTCGAAAAGATTCATTTGGGAAATCCAAAGCAACAGAATGCAAGTGAGAGTGAGACAAATATAGATTCCCCATAGAGTCTTTGCTGTATTGCTGACTCGCGGACGAAGTTTATCGTGAGTTATACCTGTCACCTCCTCATTAAACATCAGCATACCACCCTTATTATTTAGCATAGGTACCACCGCGAGCGTAAAGATTATAATTCCCAAACCACCAATCCATTGCAGGAGGCAACGCCAAAGAAGAAGAGAGTGAGGCACGTGTTTCAAAGATCCGAGAACAGAAGCGCCGGTAGTGGTGAAACCACTCATCGTCTCAAAGAAAGCGTCCGTCACGCTATCGTGTGTGCCGCAAAGAAGGAAAGGAATCATGCCGAAAAGCGAAAGAATCACCCAAATGAGAGACGTGAGAAGAATAGCCTCTCTCTTCCCCATTTCCTTGCTCTTAGGCTTTAAGCTCATCAGACCGACTGCACTCAGTGAAGTAATTGCTATAGAAATCAGTATAGGCTTAATTTCTGAGTCACCATAGATGATAGCTGTCAAAAGAGGGAATAGCATGAAGCCTGACAGCACCATGAGCAGCCAACCGATAGTACGCAGGAGCATACGAAGGTTGATGTAGGCATTATGTTTGAATCTTAATTGAACCACTTTTCAATCTTTGATATAGTACCGGAAAGGCAGAAAACCACCACCTTGTCGCCGGCATCAATTTGAGTCATACCACTGATAAGTTCCGCTTTTCCATCTCGGCGAATAAGGGCTGCGAGAGTCATCCCCCAAGGGAGATTAAGGTCTTTGACCGGAGCCTTGGTAATCTTAGCTTTCTCCTTAACCTCGAGCTCACAAACCTCAGCGTCGGCCAGGGCAAGGAATTTAGAATTGGATTCGTCGGAATCAAGAAGAATCTGGAATATGCTCGACGAAGCCATCAGTTTCTTATTGATGGAAGTTCCAATATTGAGGCTTTCAGCCACACTATAGAACTGGAGGTTTTCAACGTCGGCTATAGTCTTCGGCACTCCAAAATCCTTAGCAGTCAGGCAAGTCAAAATGTTTGTTTCCGACTTAGAGGTGAGAGCCATGAATGCGTCATATTGGTAGATATTGTTTTCTCTTAGCACCTCCACGTCACGGCCGTCGCCATTGATGACTTCAATTTCAGGAATTTCAGTGGCGAGATATTCGCATCGTTCGCGGTCGATATCAATAAGCCTGATTTGATAGCGATCGTAGAAAGCATGGCAAAAGCGCAATGCAATCTGGCTGCCACCCATTATCATCACTTTCTTTATGATGCGACGCTTTTTGCCACAAAGCTCTCGCACTTCGCCTACATATTCCGGAGTGGTGATGAAATATACGATATCATCCTTCTCTATGGAATCATTACCACCCGGGATTACAGTCTCCGCATTTCTTTTGATAGCAGCTACATGGAAATGATGAGCAGACACCGGGAGATCTCGAAGTTTAAGGCCGCAGATGGTAGAATTATCGCGGATCTTGACCCCAATCATTATAAGTTGGCCATTTCCCATCTCTCCCCAATATCGAGCCCAATTATGGGACAGTGCAAGGTTGATAGCTTGAGCCGCAAGATATTCAGGATAAATAAGAGTGTCGATTCCGAGTTCCTTAAGTATAAGTTTGTTTTCCTTCTTCATGAACTCGTAGTTGTCGATTCGCGCCACAGTCTTTCTGACTCCGAGTTTTTTAGCAATGGAGCAAGACGTAATATTCCTTGTTTCAAAAGGAGTCACGGCAATATAGAGATCGGCGTCTTGAATGCCGGCGCGTCTCATGGTAGCGAAAGAAGAAGTAGAGCCGCACAGCGTCATCAGATTATAGTGGGAATCAAGGGTATCCAATTTATGCTGATCGCTGTCAATTAGGATTATATCCTGATTCTCATTGCTGAGCATCTTCGCAAGGTGAGTACCCACCTCTCCGGCACCGGCTATGATGATTTTCATAGTTAAGCGAAATTAAAGGAAATGTTAGGACTGAGTTCCGACAAGATTGGTAACTGCAGCTTCAATTCCTGCACTGTCATATCCACATTCATGTCGCAGTTCAGAAACCGTGCCATGTGTCACCCACGAATCAGGAGCGCCGAGAATGCTGACTTCTATATCCTTACGATGCTCTCTACACCATTCAGCCACTGCAGAACCAAATCCGCCTGTGATGACCCCATCTTCCACCGTCACAATATGCTTATGAGACGAGGCGATTTTGTCAAGAAGTTCAGTATCAAGTGGTTTTGCCCAAATCATGTCGTAAAGATCGGCTTGTATGCCCTTGCTCCTTAAATTGTCTACAGCTATCTTAGCTTCATGTAGGATAGGGCCAAGAGTAAGGATAGCTATTTCTGAGACGGGCGTCTCAGAAATGACACGTCCCTTCCCAATCTGTAGCACTTTCATAGGAGTTTGCCAATCTTTTGTAGTGGCTTTTCCACGCGGATACCTCATGGCGAGCGGTCCATCAGATTTGAGTGAGGTGAACATCAGATTGCGTAAAGTCTCTTCATCGGCGGGAGAAGCGACTTTCATATTCGGTATGCAACGCAGATAAGCAATGTCAAGCAGACCATGATGAGTCACACCATCTTCACCCACAATTCCGGCACGGTCGATGCAAAAAGTCACCGGAAGCCCCTGGATGCAGACATCGTTGACAATATTGTCGTATGCACGCTGAAGGAAAGAGGAATAAATTGCAGTGAATGGGCGTTTGCCACCTGTAGCCAGTCCGGCAGAGAAAGTCACGGCATGACCTTCAGAAATGCCGACGTCAAAGGTTCTTTCCGGATATTTCTCAAGCATTCTTGATATAGAAGTTCCACTTGGCATGGCCGCCGTCACACCCATGACCCGATCATCCTGCGAAGCAAGCTCCACGAGAGTGCGTCCGAACACTTCCTGCCAGGGGAGAGGAGAATCTTTGCTGTCGGAGCAAATCTTCTCGCCGGTCTCCGGATCAAACATACCCGGTGCATGCCATTTTGCAGGATTCTCTTCTGCCGGCTGATATCCTTTTCCCTTGACAGTATGAAGGTGCAGAAGGCGAGGGGTCTCCATATCCTTAATATCGTTGAGAATTTTGACGATCTTAATCACGTCGTGACCGTCAAAAGGACCGAAATATCTTATATTTAATCCTTCGAAGATATTCTGCTTGCCGCTTACAAGACTCTTCACAGAATTAGCAAATCTCTGAATCCTTCCTTTCCCGGCTTCAGTGACTACACCTTTTCTACGGAAAGCATTATAGATTTTAGAGCGCCATTTATTGTAGCCGGCAGAAGTGGAGAGTTCTGAAAGGTAGGCATGCAGACCCCCGACATTATCATCGATACTCATATCATTGTCGTTGAGTATGATGAGAAGATTGTTAGGATTATTGGCCACATTGTTGAGACCTTCGAAAGCCAGACCGCCGCTAATGGAAGCGTCGCCGATTACTGCTACCGTCTTGCACTTCTCTTTGCCGGGAGTATTTCGGTCGGCAATAGCACGCCCGAGAGCTGCGGAAATAGAGTTGGAAGCATGGCCGGTGACGAAAGTGTCATAGTCAGATTCAAGAGGTGAAGGGAAACCGCTTATGCCACCTTTTTTACGTTGATTGGGGAAATCATCCTTTCTACCGGTCAGAATCTTATGGGCATAAGCCTGATGTCCGACATCCCAAAAGAGATGATCGCCCGGAGTGTCGTAGACATAATGCAGAGCTACGATAATATCGACAGCACCCATACTTGATGCAAAATGTCCCGGATTGACCGAAAGATGGTCGATCAGAAAACGTCGAATATCATCGCACAACTCCGGGAGCTGCTCAAGGCGCAGAGCGCGCACATCAGCCGGCGAAGAAATATTATCCAATAGACCATATCCCTTAGTAGAGATTGAGGGTATCGGAATATGCTGGTGTTCCTTTTCCATTGTAAGATTCGGGGGGTCTAATTCTTATCTCCCTTGAAGTATTTTTTATATAGAGGCACGAAAATGATGATGCCGCTCATGGCCGCTATCAGGATGTTTTTCAGATTGAATCCGTCGGCGGAAGTGAGAAGCCCAACACAAAGCCATACCCATAAAAGAGCGAGTACGGCAAGTCCTGCTATTCTTATCGGTTTCATTTCAACTGCGAAGTTAACATTTTTTTTTGAAATAAACCGATTTTTTTTAGTAATTTTGCATTGAAGTTGTATCTGACGGCTTCTCAGAGATAGGAAAACGAATAACAACTCGGCGACACTCACCATATGAAGCAATATCATAATTATTCACCAGAAATTTCTACAGGAGAAGAATCAAACGAGCCCATTGTCCCGGAACAACCGGCGGCAGAAGAGCCGATTCCCGGCACAAGAAGACGAAAAACAAGACCAAAGAGAGGTGATAGCACAGCTGCATCATACAAACCCAATAAGCCTCAGGCAGAGGAACCCAATCAAGCTTCCAAACCCACTGCACCTAAGAAAACATTGTCTGAAAAGATACGTGAATTCAGGGACTCCTTCGTCACACGCTTTGTGGCCGGAATAATTCTGGGAGGCCTTGGCTTTTGGTTTGCGGTAGCCTTCATGTCATATTTTGGCACCTGCATAGCCGATCAGAGCATGGTGGATGCGGCTGCCACAGGTCCGGAAGTGGCAGTTGCTAATGATGCCGGAGAGGGTGGCGCAAGGTTGACGGAGTTTCTCATAAACCAAGGATTCGGAGTGGGAGCAATTGTGATAGTGGTTTGGCTTCTGTGCATGTCGCTTAAGCTGCTGATAGGGTATCCTAAATTCAGGACTCTTGACTTCACTATAAAATCGCTTATAGCTTTCATCACACTGAGTGTAGTGGTAGGAATGGTGTCGATCGGTCTTGACACCGACGTAAATTGGGGAGGATTTCATGGAAGATATATCAATGAAATCATTTATAGCTATATAGGATGGAGCGGAGCGATAATAATCTCAGTCGTACTGATCTCAATTTTCGTAGTGATCTGTTTGCGAGATGCAATCAAATGGATTATAAAGAAAAAGCGTCAGTATGATGAGCGACGCAGACTGCAACGTGAAGCAGAAGAAGCTGAATTAAGAAAGCAGGAGGAATTGAGGGAACGCGAGAAGGAATCGGAACGCGCTCAAGCTCTTTATGCAGAAAATGAAGAGACTGAAGAGAATAAGACTGAGTCTTATCCGGCTGAGAACGTAGAGTTTAATCCTGAGTCAGACACCATCTTTGATGTGCAGGATCTTGAAGATGAGGATGAACCGTATTCCAAGTACGATTCAATTCAGGATGATCCGGAATCATTGGCTATTTCTGAGGATATAGAGGAAGTAAATTATCAAGAAAATACGTATGGAGTAGAAGAGGAGAGAGCATCGCTAACGGAACAATCATCTGAAGCGGAGCGAACCTCTGAAGCGGAGCGAACCTCTGAAGCGGAATATCATCAGGAAAATGGATATCAACCGGCAGAAGAGTATCATCCTGAAGAAGAAAAAGTTTCGGTAGAGGAAAAAATATCTGAAGAAAAGATAGAGCAAAAAGAAGAAATAGCTGATGAGAAAAAAATAATAGAAGAGGAAAAGATTGTAGTAGAAGAGCCGGCTGAAGAGAAAAAACCTGAAGATGTGATGACAGTCAATGTCAATCATATTGAGGAAGTGACACAGAAGCCCAAGCCTGAAAATAGCTACGACGAAAACTTCTTCACTCATGAATATACCTTCCCTCCGGCAGAATATCTCTTGCCCGGATCAGGCACCATATCGGTGGATGCTGATGAATTGCTTGAAAATAAGGAGAAGATCAAACAGACTCTGCTTGATTTCGGAATTCCAATCACCAAGATCGAGGCAACGGTGGGTCCTACAGTGACACTATATGAGATTCGACCTGACACAGGAGTGAAGATAGCCCGCATTCGTAATCTAGTAGATGACCTTGCGCTCTCTTTGGCAGCCAATGGAGTGAGAATCATCGCGCC
Source organism: uncultured Sangeribacter sp. (assembly GCA_964399005.1). Classification (GTDB taxonomy): domain Bacteria; phylum Bacteroidota; class Bacteroidia; order Bacteroidales; family Muribaculaceae; genus Lepagella. The sequence goes on along the minus strand of CAYNPB010000014.1, from coordinate 10,886 downwards.
TATACCCGGCAAGGGGACAGTCGGTATAGAAGTGGCCAACAAGGAGGCGCAGACAGTTTCGATGCGAACCATCATACAATCGAAGGTGTACCAAAATTCTAAATATAAGCTTCCGGTGGCGTTAGGCTCTACGATTTCAAATGATGTGTATATCGCAGACCTTGCAAAGATGCCTCATTTGCTTGTTGCGGGAGCTACGGGACAGGGTAAATCAGTGGGTCTTAACGCAATCGTAACCTCCCTGCTTTATTCCAAGCGACCGGAAGAACTTAAGTTTGTCATGGTAGATCCGAAGCGAGTTGAGTTTTCTCTCTATTCAAAGATAGAGAAGTATTATCTTGCCAAGATACCTGATAGCCCTCAGCCCATCATCACCAATATGGAGAATGTTGTGGCCACACTCAGCTCGCTATGTGTAGAGATGGACGAGCGCTATATGCTACTTGAGAAAGCGTTTGTGCGTCAGGTGACGGAATATAATGAGAAATTCAAGGAAAAGAAACTCGATCCGAGGGAAGGGCATCGCTTCATGCCCTACATCGTGGTGATCATCGATGAGTTTGCCGACTTGATCATGACAGCCGGCAAAGAAGTTGAGCTTCCGATAGCACGTCTGGCGCAGCTGGCCCGAGCAGTAGGAATCCATGTGATAATCGCAACACAGCGCCCCTCAACTAATGTCATAACCGGTATGATCAAAGCCAACTTCCCGGTCAGGATAGCATTTAAGGTAAGTTCGGGAGTTGACTCAAAGACAATCCTCGACTCCACGGGAGCGCAACAACTGATAGGTAGGGGTGATATGCTTATAAGCAATAACGGCGAGATGACCCGAGTGCAGTGTGCATTCGTTGACACTCCGGAAGTGGAGAAAGTGTGCGATTATATCGCCCGTCAGCCCTATCCACAGGGTGCTTATATTTTGCCGGAGCCTAAGATGGGCGGAGACTCTGAGGCGCAAGAAGTAGACGCAGCGAGTGTGGGCAAGTTGGATCCACTGTTTGCTGAGGTAGGACGCCAGGTGATCATGAGCGGCACAGCCTCCACGTCTGCTATCCAGAGGCGATATGAGATAGGGTATAACAGAGCCGGAAGAATCATGGATCAGCTTGAGGCATACGGCGTGGTCGGACCTGCTACGGGCGGTAAGCCAAGGAGTGTGCTGATGGATGCGATGGCTTTTGAAGACCTTCTGGCTACGCTTGGACTCGCTTGATGAATGATGAATTATAAATGATTAATGATGAATTAATAAGAGTGAAAATAATTTATGAACATCTTTAGATTAAAATATATAGTGGGATTGGTGATGGTTTTGGGCGTGGCTTTTTCTTTGTCGGCTGCCGAGACAGCTGACGGAATGCTGAAGAAAGCGGCTGCCGGCATCAACGGCACGAGCGGATTGACAGCCAACTTTACGCTTGACTATGGGAAACAGAAAGTGACGGGCACACTGAAAGCCGCCGGTAAAAAATTTGTGCTTGAGTCTTCAGCTACTTCTACCTGGTATGATGGGAAGAACATGTGGACATATAATAAGAACAATCAGGAGACAACCCTTATGATTCCGACACCCCAGGAAGTTGCTGAGGCAAATCCGCTATCAATTGTAAATACATATTCGGCAAATTTTACGGCGGCTTTTGCGAAGCAGCAGATAAGAGGATGCAAGACAATCGTATTGACTCCTAAATCCAAGCAATCAGGCTATCGGAGTGTGCATGTCACCATAGCCGACGCGTCTACTTTCCCATCTAAGATTGTAATAATCCCGACTTCAGGACAGAAGATGACAGTGTCTGTCTCTAAAGTAGTGTCGGGACAGAAATTGCCTGATGCAACGTTTGTGTATCCGAAATCGAAGTATCCTAAAGTAGAGATCGTAGATCTCCGCTGATGGTTTTTCGTAAAAAATAAGGGGGAAGATTGAAATATTTAGGGTTGTGATTGTTATAGAATTGATAGGGATATGGAGATATTCCATAGAAAGATTATTTTGATCCCCTAAAATACGAAAATTTAACATTAAGAAAAAAGGATAGAAATTATGTCAACTGCCAAAGTACTTGTAATAGGATCAGGACCTGCCGGATATACAGCCGGAATTTATGCAGGTCGTGCTAATCTTGCTCCAATCATATATGAAGGAAACCAACCGGGTGGGCAGCTTACCCAGACCACAGAAATAGAGAATTTCCCGGGCTATCCGGAAGGAGTCGGGGGAATGGAGATGATGGATCAGCTGAGAAAGCAAGCTGAGAGATTTGGTGCAGTGGTGCGTCCTCGCAACATTGAGAGCATCGATCTTTCAAAGCGCCCCTTCGTAGCCATTGATGATCATGGCGAGGAGATTGTAGCCAATACGGTGATCATCAGCACAGGAGCAAGTGCAAAATATCTTGGCATTCCGGATGAAATAAAGTATCAGGGCATGGGTGTAAGCGCCTGTGCGGTATGCGATGGATTTTTCTATAGGAAGAAAGATGTGGCAGTCGTAGGAGGTGGCGACACAGCATGTGAGGAAGCCCTATATCTTTCATCGCTCTGCAATAAGGTGTATCTCATAGTGCGCAAGCCGTTCCTTCGCGCAAGCGACGTGATGCGCAAGAGAGTAGCCAACACACCCAACATCGAGATACTGTTTGAATGCAATGTAACCGGGCTTTTCGGCAACGAGGTTGTAGAAGGAGCACACGTAGTGCGAGCTGCAGGCACAGAGCAGGAAGATCATTTCGACATTAAGATTGACGGATTCTTCCTCGGCATTGGTCACACTCCAAACACTAAGTTCCTCAATGGTCAGGTAGAGCTTGACGAACAGGGATATATCAAAGTGAAAGGAGACACTACTGAGACCAGTGTAGAAGGTGTATTTGCTGCCGGAGATGTAGCGGATCCACGCTATCGCCAGGCAATTGTAGCCGCAGGAAGTGGTGCAAAGGCTGCTTTAGATGCAGAGCATTTCCTCACTGACAACGACGAACTTTAATCACTTTCCTAAATGGAGTCAGAAAACAAAACTTATCCTTGCAGCAAGCAGCGCCAGCTTGACGAGCGATATCTGAGGATGTCGCAGATATGGAGCGAGAATTCCTACTGTCAGCGTAGGAAGGTGGGAGCCTTGATAGTCAGAGACAACATGATAATCTCAGATGGCTTCAATGGCACACCGTCAGGTTTTCCTAACATATGTGAGGAAAACAATGTGACCTTTCCTTACGTGCTTCATGCCGAAGCGAATGCCATCACCAAAGTGGCGAGGAGTAACAATTCAAGTGAAGGTGCGACTCTCTACGTGACGGCATCGCCTTGTATGGAATGCAGCAAGCTTATCATTCAAGCCGGTATAAAGAGGGTAGTTTTTTCTGATCTCTACAGAATCCAAGATGGATTGGATCTTCTGAGGAAAGCAGGAATAGAAGTAGTGCATATGCCTTTGGAGAAAGAATAGACTTCAATGAGTAAAAAAAGAAACATAGGATACATATTGATACCGCTTGTATTGGCCATCGGCCTTTCAGGTGGTGTCTTTATTGGTAAATATCTGTCGGTGAGCAGAGTGTCTCCTTCGGAGGCTAAACTGCGCACCATAATGGACTTGATCGAAAACGAATACGTAGACAAGATAGATGTAGATTCTCTTCTCGCTACCATAGTTCCGGATCTTCTTGCCGGACTTGATCCTCATTCGGTGTATTTCACTCCTGAAGAACTGAAATCGACTAATGAAGATATGGAGGGTCATTTCTCAGGAGTTGGAGTGTCGTTCCAGATTGTCAATGATACTGTCGTAGTGGTGGATGTAATTGCGGGCGGACCTGCTGAGAAAGTAGGTGTTCTGAATGGGGATAAGATAGTATCTGCCAATGATTCAGTTTTGACCGGGAAGAAAGCTACTCAAGACAATGTATTCAAGACTCTTCGCGGTCCGAAGGGAACAGAGGTGAAATTGAAGATCAAGCGCTCGAATTCGGATAAGTTGCTTGATTTTGACGTAATACGCGATGATATTCCCGTGAATAGTGTGGATGCGGTGTATGTCGCCGACAAAGAGAATGGCATAGGCTATCTGAAAGTGTCGAAATTCGGACGCAACACATTCGAAGAATTCTATATGGCTCTTCTTGAACTGCAAGCGCAAGGAGCAAAGAGTTTTGTCATCGACCTTAGAGGCAACTCCGGAGGTTTCCTTGATCAAGTCATACTTATGGCCAACGAATTCCTGCCAGACGATCGTATCATAGTAAGCACCAACGGCAAGCTGAATGAAAACCGGAGTGTTGCGATGAGCGACGGAAGCGGGCATTTCCAGAATGTACCAATAGCAGTGCTGATTGATGAGTATTCAGCTTCGGCATCGGAGATTTTTGCAGGTGCAATTCAGGATAATGACAGAGGACTCGTGATCGGACGCAGATCATTTGGCAAAGGACTCGTACAGCATCAGATAGAATTGCCTGACAGCAGTGCAATCAGGCTGACAGTGGCCCGCTATTACACTCCTTCGGGGCGTTGCATACAGAAACCTTATGAAAGAGGAGCCGACGGCAAATATGTGATGGATATCCTCGACAGATATGAACATGGTGAATTCTATAATGCCGACAGCATCAAACTTGACAAGAGCAAGCTCTTCCTGACCAATGGAGGAAGGAAAGTGTATGGTGGAGGCGGAATCATGCCTGATGTATTTGTGCCGGAAGACACTACAGGATTCACGTCATATTATGTAAATGTCAGCAATAAGGGTTTGATAACCAAATATGCATTCCAGGTAGCGGAGAAGTATCGCTCTGTGACAAAGAATGTCAAGACAATCGAAGAGCTTGAAAGAGTGATACCTCGTGACCAGACACTTCTCGAAGGTTTTGTAGACTACGCAGCTCAGAATGGAGTGCCGGCCCGATGGTATTACATCAATAAAAGCCGCGGCTTGATACTGAATCTCCTGAAGGCTCAGATAGCAAGAAATGTACTTGGCTATAACGGACTGATACAGATGCTCAATGAGGAGGATGTAACGGTCAAGAAAGCACTCCAGATGCTGAAAGATGGAAAATCAGCCGTCACATTGACGACACCGAAGGATGCAGGCTCCGACCTTATTATACAGAAACTTAATCTATTTAAAACACACGATAATCAAAAGATATGGAGAAATCAGACATTCGCAGAAAGATAAAGAATCTCCGAATGATGCTCTCGGAGATGGAAAAGGCAAGCGCGGCGGAAGAAGTATTCGCCCAGCTTGAAAAGACAGCCGCCTTCATGATGGCTGACAATATATTGATGTATCATTCGCTGCCGGATGAACTGCAGACAATTAAATTCCTTCAGAAGTGGCACGACAGGAAGAGATTTTTCTTGCCACGCGTAAATGGAGTCAATCTTGACATACTCCCATATGAGGAGACAAGGCTTGAACTTGGATCTTTTCATATAGAAGAACCTACGGGAGACAATGTGGCAGATGTAGACGACATTGAGCTTATGATAATTCCTGCCGTGGCTTTCGACAGAAAAGGAAACCGGCTTGGAAGAGGAAAAGGATTCTACGACAGATTATTGGCCACCTCTAAGGCAACCAAGATTGGAGTAGGATATGAGTTTCAGCTTCTCGACAGCATCCCATCGGAACCACATGATGTGGCGATGGATATGGTGATTACGCAAAAAACTATCATAAAAATGTAATTTTTTCGAGTTTCTTGCGTCAAAGAATATGTGGGTCTATAAGCCAAGTACGGCCTATAGGCCCAATGTATTAAAATTACAATTAACAAACAACAAAAATAACGACATGAAAAGACTTACCAGTCTGGCCACACTATTGATCATATTCGTGTGCGCCTTTGCGCAGCAGATGCAGATAACACCTCTGCCGCTAAAACCGGATGTCAAGACGGGAGTACTCCCTAACGGACTGACCTATTACATTCTTCACAACGAACAGCCGAAAGATCGTGCTAACTTCTACATCGCACAAAAAGTGGGTAGCACACTCGAGACTCAGGAGCAGCTTGGCTTGGCTCACTTCCTGGAGCATATGGCCTTCAATGGCACCACTCACTATCCCGGAAAGAATATGCTCAATTATCTTCAGAGCAAGGGTATCAAGTTTGGAGACGACATCAATGCCTATACCTCGTTTGACGAGACTGTCTACAACATCAATAATGTCATTACAACAGACAAGCCTCTGATGGACAGCGTACTACTCGTAATCAGAGACTGGTGTGACGGCATTCTTCTTGAAGAATCGGAGATCGAAGCAGAAAGAGGAGTGATCAATGAAGAGTGGCGCTCACGCAATGATGCTTCCATACGTCAGTATATATCGATACTTCCACAAATTTTCGAAGAATATCAGTATCAGCAGATGCCTATCGGCAAAATGGAGGTGGTAATGAACTTCAAGCCGCAGACACTGCGTGACTATTATAAGAAATGGTATCGCCCGGATCAGCAAGGTATTGTGATCGTCGGTGATTTCGATGCTGATGAAATGGAAAAGAAAGTAAAGGATCTGTTCTCTACAGTGGTAATGCCTGAGAATGCTGCCCCTCGTGAGTATGTGGCAGTAAGCGACAATCAAAAGCCTATATACGTGCACTATGAGGATCCTGAGTTGCAAACTCCGGTAGTAATGACCTTCTTCAAGCAGGATAAACTTCCTTGGGAAATGCGCAATTCAGTGCAAGGATTCATGATCACCTCCTTGATGCAGACAGTGCTTACAAAGATGATTCAGGATCGTCTTGATGAATATTCTACAAATCCGGAATGCCCGTATGCACAAGCTCAAGTGTTGATAGGTGATTTCCTCGTGGCCTCCACCAAAGATGCATTTACAGTATATGTAGTGCCTTCCACAGATATCCTTACTGCTTATAATTCAGCAATGGGAATTGTAGCAAGAGCTTGCAAAGCAGGTTTCACTCAGTCGGAACTCGATCGCGCCACTGCTGTGCTTCTCAACGGATATGAAAAGTCGTTTAACGAAAAAGACAAGACCTATAACGAGGCATATGGAAGGGAGATAATCCGCCATTTCATTCAGAACGAACCCACTCCCGGAATCGAGATGGAGCTCCAGCTTGCTCAGCAGATTCTTCCAATGATACCGCTTGAGCAATATAATCAGGTGGCTGCTTCTATGCTTACGGCAGAAAACCAGGTGATAGTGATCAGCCAGCCACTCAACGACAATACAAACGTCTTGAAGGAGGCAGAAGTGATCTCCGCGCTTGAAGCCACACTCAATGCCCCTTATGAAGCATATGTAGATGAGGTGATCACAGAGCCACTTATCGAGAAGCTTCCTAAAGCAGGAAAAATCAAATCTACTTCCAAGAATGAGCAGATGGGCACAACAGAATTTGTGCTTTCCAACGGAGTAAAGGTAGTGCTAAAGACCACCGACTTTAAGGCTGATGAAATCAGAGTAGAAGCTTTCAGAAAGGGTGGCAAGCAGTCTTATTCAAAAGATCAGGCAGCTGATGTGCTTTTGATGCCGCTTGCAGTAGAGCTTTCTAAACTCGGCAACTTCGACATCAACAAGATGAAGAAATATCTTGCCGGAAAGACAGTTTCAGTTGGATACTCAGTCAATAACTACACAGACGTGATTGAAGGTGCTTCGAGCGTGAAGGATTTTGGAAGTCTGATGGAAGTGATCTATGCCTACTTCACAGCTTTGAATCCTGATGAGACTACATATCAGACACAAGTGGAGCAACTTAAACCTATCCTTGCCAATCAGGATCAGTTGCCAAACATGATTTTCTCACGCCAGCGTGCAAAGACAGAGTATGGCGACAATCCTCTAATGGGTATCCAGGACCTTGCAGTATTTGAAAAGGCAAACTATGCAAATATGCTTTCAATGGCAAAGAAGAGCCTTGAAAATGCAGCGGACTATACCTTCATCTTTGTAGGCAATGTAGACGAGGCCACTCTTCGTCCGATGCTTGAGCAGTATGTAGCTACACTTCCTTCAAAGGGGAAAGCATCCGACTCTAAGGTAGTCAGCAATATCGATCCTGTGAAAGGAAAGGTAGAGAATAAGTTTGAAGTTCCGATGCAGACACCTGCAACAACCGTCTACAATCTATATTCAGGCGACAACCTTCAATGGAATGTCAAGAACAGCATCATGGTTGATCTGATGGGGGATATTCTCGAAATAATTTTCACTGAGACTCTTCGCGAAGATGAAGGCGGCACTTATGGAGCAAGCGTATCATCAGCTTACAATTTCAATAACAATATCTGGCAGCTCATGTATGCATATCAGACAGCAGAAGACAAACTCGAACGCCTTGAAGCTCGTGCAGACAAGGAATTGGAAGACCTTCTGAAGAATGGGGCGAAAGCAGATCATTTCAACAAAGTGAAAGAAGCTGCCATCAAGCAGTATGAGATCAACTCCAAGACCAACAGCTATTGGGAAGGAGCAATCATGGCAACTGAAAGAGGCTTCAACACATATGCAGGATATATTGAGGCTCTTCAGTCGCTTACACTTGATGAGTTTAATAAATTCCTCAGCAATGTCTATGATGGAAAGAACCTCATAGAGGTTATCATGATAGGCAAGGAGGCTGCACAATGATCATAAGAAGAATTCTATAACACTTAATATATGAAAACGGGAGTCCGGAAAAATCCGGATTCCCGCAACTGCATTTATGAAAAAAACAGTTTTATCAATTTTAGCAGCTACAGCAATGTCAACAGTATCAATACATGCACAGGCTATAAATGCCAGCACAAATCCGGTGTTGGCACCATCCGGACTGCCACACAATGTGTTACCTTTCGACAAGATAACAGCAGCCGATCTTGAGGCTGCAGTGAAGGAGGGAATCGACTATCAGAATAAGGCAATAGAAGCCATTGTCAACCAGCGTTCTATACCGACGTTTGAGAATACGATCGCGGCACTTGACAGGAGCAGTTGGGAACTCAATAGGGCAGTGCTTGCTCTTTCAAATCTTGAAGGTGCTTGTGGCGATGAGGCATATCAGAAAGCAATGCAAGAGATCACTCCTCTTTTGTCGGAACATAGTGCTAATCTTTTGCTGAATGAAAAACTCTTTGAGAGAATCCAACGAGTTTATGATAATCGGGATAAAGAAGAGGGTCTGACTCCTGAAGAGAAAAGACTTATCACTGAAACATATGCTTCGTTTGCCGACAATGGAGCTGCTCTTAAAGGTGAGGATAGAGAGAAATATCGCAGACTAAATGCCGAACTCAGTGACCTGACTTTGAAATTTTCTCAGAATGTGACAAACGGGATGAAAGACAAGGCTCGCCGTATGTTTATAACAGAAGAACAGACGGCTGGGCTTCCTGAGTCAATAAAGACGGCTGCTAAGGCAGAGGCTGATGCTGCTTTTGCGGAGGAAGGAAAGAGCAATGACGAAGGTCTCTATCTTATCACAGTGTTTGCCCCGTCGTATGGACCATTTATGAAATACGCCAAGAATCGCGAGCTTCGTGAAAAGCT
>CAYNPB010000014.1:0-1272 GCA_964399005.1 uncultured Sangeribacter sp. | reverse complement strand
AGATATGCTTTCAACGATGAAGATATGAAGCCTTATTTTGAGCTTAACAATACAATAGACGGAGTGTTTGGTCTTGCCACCAAGCTTTTCGGCTATACATTCAAGCGCAATAAGGAAATTCCTACTTATCATCCTGATGCAGAGGCCTTCGAGGTGTTTGACAAAGATGGCAAAATACTCGGTGTGCTTTATACAGATTTTTATTACCGACCGGGGAAAGGTTCTGGAGCTTGGATGACCGAATTCAACACGGAGACCAAGGATGATGAAGGTAACCGCAATGTGCCTGTAATCTCCATCGTAATGAACTTCTCAAAACCTGTAGGGAATGATCCTGTGCTTCTGACACCGGGAGAAGTTGAGACTTTCCTTCATGAATTCGGACATGCACTTCACGGACTTAGTGCTCAGGCAAAGTATGCAAGCCTGAGTGGCACTAACGTATATCACGACTTCGTAGAATTGTTCTCTCAGTTTAACGAAAATTATCTGACAGAGCAGAAATTTCTCGATACATTTGCCAAGCATCATAAGACAGGGAAGAAGATGCCGAAGGAGCTAATCAATAAGTTTGTGACTGCATCCCAGTTTGGAGCTGCCTACGCCTGTATGCGTCAGCTTGGGTTCGGCTATATCGACATGGCATATCATATGATTGAGAATCCACTTCGTGCATCGCAGGATATCGCAGTGTTTGAAAAAGAAGCCATCGCACCGGTCAAGGTGTTTGACATGGTGGATGGTTGCCTTACGTCTCCTCAGTTCGGGCATATCTTTGCCGGAGGTTATGCAGCAGGATATTATGGCTATAAATGGGCAGAGTCGCTTGATGCCGATGCCTTCGCTGCATTCCAGGAAAATGGAATCTTCGACAAGAAAACAGCAGAACAATATCATAAGATGATGGAAGCCGGCGGCACTGCAGATCCAATGGAGCTCTATATCGAATTCAGAGGAAAGAAGCCCACAGTTGATGCCTTGCTTAAGAGAGACGGCATCAAGTGAAGGGTGAAGAACCAAGAGTCAAGAACCAAGTAATCAAGTAGGAGATAGGCACCAATCGGTGGTGTTTATCTCCTACTTTATTAATGTCTTCTCGCCTTCCACACTTGGTCTCTGCTTATTAACGGTCAAGAATGCCGTTCTAACTTTTCGGCTAAACTTAACGCCATTGTATCCTTACCAGGTACTTGAAGATTAATTATTTTGTATTCTCCTAAATTATCACTAAATTTGCACTGCGTAAAAATACTCAGTCCACTGCGTAAAAAT
>CAYNPB010000013.1:5250-31196 GCA_964399005.1 uncultured Sangeribacter sp. | reverse complement strand
CTTATTCTTTTGCGAAGCCGACCGGGCGCCGCTTCTTAGCTACTTCCGCCTGTTGCGCATTTAGTTGCTGAAACTTCGACCTTACGTTTTCCTTAGTATCAAAGAAAGAATCAAGCACAGCCTTTACAAACGGTACATTGTCCGGACATGCAGGATGAAGCATAATGTCACGGCGACTATGAAAACCGATTACGCCTTCTTCATCCGGAGCTGTCATCACCACAGTCGGCCCAAAATTGAAATTAGCAGCGTTTACCGCTTCACGTAATTTCGGCAGATTAGGGTCATCTGCTTTAAACTGTGCCCAAAACGGATCCCAAACACGAGCATACCTGCCCCCGAACTCCATATGGAAGTTTTCCCCTTGATAACTGACAGACAACGTCTCGTCATCATTCCGAGTAGGTTGGCAACCCAAAGCACTGAGAGCATTAAACATCAGCCCGATAGTATCAGGCTTGTCAGATTCATCCTTCTTTCCTTTCTCTTCTTTCATATCATCTTTTTCTCCTGCTTTATTCATCTCCTCACTTCTCACATTCCCACTTGCCACATTCTCCTCTCTAACATTCTCACTCGTAACATTCCCTTTTGCCGTATCTCCACCTGAAAGAGCCTCTTGTTTTCGTTCTTGCAGGTTGAAATATCCCGCAAAGACGAACACGCCAATCACGAATAAGACAGATAATATTCCAATGATAGTTTCCATAATCAATTACTTTAGAAGTTCCACACCTACAAATACCAAAACCCCGCCAAAAGTAAACACCTCCCAATTCCCGGATACAAAATTACAAAAACCATCCCTCCTCCCCAATCAAATCCCCCACCATTGTACGTATAGTCGCTTTAGAATACTTAACCATGGGTTTAAATAAAATTAACTAATAGTCTGCATTGGGTTTCCTAAACAAACTTTCTATTCCACTCTTTTCTTTAAGTAGAAGTGCATTGACATCTGTCTCGGTTTGGATGATGTTAGAGATATTAGAATTTAACTTTAAAAATGTGTCTGAATCAGATCCTCTCATTATAGATTTAGTAAAAATTGGCTTAGAGGTTTCAGATTGGAATACCTTGCAGATATGCAACTCGGTGATAAGTTGCATTCTGTCCTCCTTAGGAATATATAATATGAATCGGTATGCGGTTTCATAATCAGAGATAAAACAACGAGAACTTGTTGAAGGGTGATAGAATACAGTGCGTATTTCTCCCGAAAAATTAAAACAATTTATATATCCAATGAAAATATCATTGTTATTCTCCATTATACGATAAAGTCTACAGAATGTTCTATAGCCAAAGTCATTCCATCGGTCGCTGACGTCTATGTAATATTTATAGCGACTTCTTTGCTTCTCATTAGGCCTCCCATCCACTGTTACTGAGATATAATTCATATGTCTATATATTATTTAGTTTTATTTTGATTGTTTCGCCTTTACGCTTAATATTTCTTTACTTCCTTTACATTTCCTGTTACTCCGAGACGCACTTTGAATGCCTCGTGGCAGTCAGAGCAACAATACTGATGCCATGAACGTCCATATCCAAGGTTTGCTCCGAGTATCCCAGGAACTCCAGTTACCATTTGCAGAAGAGCACCACCTACTACGGCTCCAGTTTTAGCGAGAGCATCGCTAACCTTTCCGTTTGTTGTCTTTGCTGTATTGTAGCTGCCGCAATGTGGGCATTGAACTAATGTTGCCATAAATGTAATGTTTTAAATGTTTATTGAGTTTCGTTTTAGAATCGCTATATCTTGAAATTCAGAAGAGTTTATCATACACATCCTTCTTGAGTGCTATGAGGGCAGAATAATTATGTTTATTTGAAGTAATCTTCTTTATTATCTCTTCAGCTATCGCTTCCTTGCCTGGATGTTTGTCTGGGTGAGCTAAAATGCAAAGTTCTTTATATAAAATTTTTGCTTTTGCCATCCCGTTTACTACATTGAGGCATTCCTCTTGGGTGACTTGTTTACGGAAACGTAAACGGTTTATTAATTGAGTGAGATAATTCATGACCTTATTTTATATAGTATTGGTTTAGATTTGCATATCTCTTAAGTGAGAAGTCGTGCTCTTTGCCGGTAGTTTTCCCCTTGATTACCAATGTGTCAAATCCCATAGCCATCAACTGTCGGACGAAAGCTGGATTGTCGGTAATATAGGTCGACAATTCATTTATTTCAGAATCCTGTAGATGAGAGTCGTTTTCAATAGTGAGTTTGAAACCGCTTCTTATCCACAGAGAACTCATCTCGTGGGCGTATGCACTATTCCCTTTTGAAATGGATACTTTGCAGAGTCTGTTAAACTCACCAGTCATAAAGTATTCCTTAAAAGCTGAGTTCATCTGAGAGATAACCCTTACTCTTTCAAACGATCCGTCAAGAAGCGTATTGAGTAGATTTGTAAAAAATGTCTTGAGATTCATATCTAATGTTTTTTATTTGTTCTTTGATGATTAATTCCGGGATCATCGAAAAGGTAAATATTACTGAATTTTTTCCCCGCTGGTTCCATTTTTTCCTTCTGTTTCTCTATCACGATTGAAAGCATTGTATCAAAATGGCTTCCTTTAAAAGATGAGAGGTCAAAAGTATTGAGAATAAAATCTGGAAACAATTCAATAATCTCCCGAAGTATCTTTGGATATGCGACTCTAATTTCGTCTTCTTCGAAACCATCCGCTTCTAATAGAAGACTGAAGATATCCATGTAGATTAATAAGTCTCCGAATATCAGTCTTCCACATTGAGCAAGATGCTTCATTACGCTGTCCAGAAGTCCGGCAATATGCACTTCCATTAAGGAATTGGTGGAATCTGGTTTTTCCATAGCTTCGAGCTGATTTCTACAGTCTGCTACAAATTCCGATTCTGATTCTCCATTTATAGCGGGAATAAAATTGATTCCGCCTGAAAGCAACTCTTGGGGGCAAAACTTGCTTGTCAAGACTCCATCGTTTTCCAATGGCACGGAAATGGCAAGCTCCCTCTCTATTCCCAATAGATTTGCCTTAAACTCAAAATCCTTATATGTCATATATTGATACTTTAGAGCGTTGAATTCTATCGGCTATTTCCAAGAGACCATCACCTATGAGATATCGAGAGCCCCAATCATATTCCTTTACTATAGTGGCTACCGCCATAGCAGCGCAATATAGAGATTGAGCATCTCCAGATTTTTCCCATTCGCCTTTTGCAAGTCTGCAAAGCTTATCTATCATCCCTTGGTTGATCTTGCAGTCTCTTACATCTTCCAGCTCTTTTCGGGAGGCAATATCAATCACAGCTCTTTGAATATAGTTCTTATATCCAATTATCATAGGGAGAGCAGACGCGAGGTTTGTTGCAATCTTTTTTACTGCTGTGTTAAAATCTTGTTTTGTTACCATGATAATAATTTTTATCGTTCAAATATTAATACCGGGCAACCGAAAAAGGTAAACAAAAAAGTCCATTCCATTTTGGAATGAACTTTCATAGAAGAAGCAAAGAGTCTTTATATTATTTTATAAGATTGATAATCAATTGTATTTCTTTTATTTCTGCCTCATAATATTCATCATTTTGAAGCTTATCCACAAGATTGTTAAGAATCTCAAAGGCCGGTTTGGGTTGGTGAAGTCGGATATACGCCATGGCTAATGGATAGCCAGTTTCATACAAATCGTCGTTATTCTCACTTTCTCGATAATCCTGCTCCATTTCGGGGAGTTTTACCTTCAGTTCAGAATCACTAAGTTTTGTAATGTTGACTGAGGGAGAACCCCCTCGAGAATGAGACTCCGCAAATTGTGCACTTGCATAAATGCTGTCGTAGAGAGCATTCCTCGACTGCTTGTGCATATTCAAGATGATGGTAAAAGCAATCACTATGACTGCGGCAATAGATCCCACTTGCCACATCCAGGGCTTAAACCATTTGGCCCTCCTTCCGTCGGCTCTTGCTGCAACTCTATGATACTTATTTTCGTCTTTCCCTATTATCTCGCGAAGTTGCTCTTTTGATAAGGATTTCATGGCAATGCCAAAATCCATATCATCTTGTTGAGCTTCCTTGATGATACCATCGACGGTGAAGAGATACACCTTGAAATCGCTGGCAAACTCAGAATCTTCTTTCAACTTTCTATCAAAATCTTGACGTTCATCGGCTGAAAGTAGATTCTTTATATATCTGTCAAATAAATCAATTCTTTCCATTGCGATTCCATTTTTTAGGTGTAACATCAAATCCTGCATTACGCAAAGAGCGTGTGACACGCTCTATCAGCGTCTTCATACACTGGCTTTTTTTTGCTTTGGCAGTATCCGCGTTTTTCAAACCGACTTCCTCTGCAATATCTTCCATCGTCATATCCTTATTAGCATAGAAGAAGAATATGATTTTTCGGCATATTTCCTGGATATTAGACATCTCTTTACTGAGCAAAGAAAGAGCCTCTTCGTTTTTGTAGAAGGAGTCTTCATCATCGTCTGAAAGCTCTCGGATCTTATCCTCTAACTTCTGAGTATTAATTGTCCCAGCATTTTCATTCTCGTCATCATAACCTTTATCCGTGGAATCAGTCTTTCCTAACTTTCTCCAAGCCTTGCTTGCCATATTCATACCTATGGTCATGATATAGCTGCTCCAAGAAGTATTTTCCTTGATGCGACCTTGCATTAGGTTTTCTTGGACAGCTATAAAAGTATCTTGATAAAGGTTTTCCGCATCAAATAGCGTCAACCCGGAATACCTCGCCGTAAGACGGCGAAGGAATTCCGGGCGCAGGCGATTATACCATTCGCGAACTATATCTTCATAATTTTGTGCCATTCTCCAAATGTTTAGAATGCAAAATTACGAAATTATTTTGATTTTTCAATCACAACATTCTGTTTACGGAGTCTGCGGTTACTGCTCATACCGGTTTTAACAGCCTCAATCCACTCATCAGTTTTACCGATTTTGTGATCAGCCATTGCTTTCGCGATATAGTAGGATAGGGATCCATACCAAGTATTGGTTTCAGTATCACGCACCTCGTTATTCAACTGATAAGAGCGGCATGCTTCGATGAAGATTACTGGAGACTGTCCGGGTTTTGTAGAGACTGTAAAATAATCATTAGTTTCTTTTGTCCTATCGGGCCTATAGTCCTTCCCGGAACGGGTGAATCCTTCGCGAGTACCTCTGACATGATCATCATCTCCGCGGGAACCACCTCCGCTGTGACAAGCATCCAATACAACATATAGTTGACCAGAAGGACCAAGTTTCGAACGTAGCTTGCTAAAATACGTTTCCAGCTCATCATCGAGAAGATGGTTTTTCCCTTCATATACTCCTTTGGCGTATTGCATCTGAGCATCAACTGGAATCAGAGCCTCGTCCCATCCATCAGCTTCGTCTCCATTTAGATCTTCGAAAGGTTGCCCGTGCATAGAGAAGTGGACATATGCGATATCTCCTTTCTTGCAGTTTGCAGTCAGCTGATTAAGTGCTTTCGTAATGCCAGCGTGAGTTGCCTTAGCATCAACAAGGCTTGAAACCACGAATCCTTGCTCCTTAAGAAGAGGAGTAAGCAGTTTAACATCGTTCGCACCGCTGATGTTAGCCCATTTGTCGGTGTCTTCTTTGGCATTTCCGTAGTCGGAGATTCCGACAATGAGAGCCCGCTTAGTTTGCGCCTGTGTGTGGGTTACCATTATCTGACCCATCAAAATAAGAAATAGCAAAATTGCTGACTTTACCATCATGTTAAATCTCATAGCCTTTATTTTTGATTCTTTCAATCCATTCTTTAAAGTGAAGACAGTTCATCATTAATTCTTCTATCCCGATTAAAGATGTAATTGTGGCGCCAGTCTGGACCTTATTATAATGATACTCTTTTTCTAAAGATCTTATAATTCTTTTACTGGGTGCTGTAGCGGGTCTGTTGTTTATTAATTCAGGATCTCCAATCTGGTCTGTTTCCATCTTTAATTTATCAATTTGCTTGGCACTCTTGGGATATTCTGCTTTCAATAGTTCAATATTGACAAATAGCAGAGCCTCAAATTCATGCAGTTGAATATAAGGAATAAAGGTTATATTGTTTATATCCGCGGCAAATGCCTGTTCAATATAGTTCACTCTTTGTCTGACATCCAGAATTTTTACAGCTGACTCCATTTTAGGGAAATCATTAGGAAGAGCATAGAAATCAAACATTGTTGTGAATAAATGACGCTGGAAGTCATTATCTTGATTTTGCTTAAACAATATATCCAGCTCACCTTTAGCTTTAGTATAAGAAATCATTCCACCCATTTTGAATTTCTTTCGAGAAGTCAATAGGATGGTTGCCTTGGAAATTATATTAAATTGTTTTAAATATGGGGATAAAACCTCTTTTACAAATCGTTCCTCTGTTTGTCCCTCACAGAGTACGTGTAGGATCGTCATTTTCATACAGGTCTACCTCCAATCACATTTTTATTCCACAACTCACTTAATGCGTATTCCTCAAGCCAATACTTATACTCTTCTCCTCGGAGTTTATGAGATACAGTACCATTAATTTTCTCATCTCTTTCTATAATAGTGACATCATCCGGTTCAAAGCCATCAAGAATCTCAGTGGATTGGGTTGCAATAATAATCTGAGCATGTTTAGAGGCATCCTTTATCATTTCGTTAAGTTGGTCAATAGCATATGGATGCAAACCTAATTCCGGTTCATCAATGATTATGACAAAAGGCATTGTCTCTTCGGGCTGAAGAAGCAAAGTGGCTAAAGCGATGAAACGTATAGAGCCATCAGAAAACTGATCTGCAGAGAGAACATAGTCATTAGGAGAATTGTCAACCCATTTCAAAGATATATATCCTCTTTCCGGTTCCAAATAGAAATTATTAAATTGAGGCACAATATCCCTGACATATTCAGTGATACGACTAAATGACTGCGGGTAATTATTTTTTAAATAGTACAGAAATGATGCAAGATTATTTGCCTCTGCCTGTAGATAATGTGCCGATTCAACAGTAGAAGATTGTCTCATGGGAGAAGAAACAGACGAGTCGCTGAATTGATAAACTTTGCATGAACTCAAAAGTGTCCATATTAATTTTTCAGATTTTCCTGTAGACTTTATCAAGGCTGTCTCATTAAAATTTGATAATAATTGCTTCCCAACTATTTTATCTTTCTTCGGATCCTTCCATTCAATTTCTTCAGAAGAAATAATTAGACGGTCAGGCACGGCCTTTGTCAGGCTAAAACTATAAATATCATATGTTGTAGTTGATTCAAATCTAAGAGAAGCCATCATTGTTGGAGTCTTTTTGGCCCCATAATACAGGAATCTATCATTCGTTCCTGATTCCGCCACAAATCTTTGAAAGGTACCGCTCATCATATAACTAAGCATTTTGAAAAAGCTAATTATATTACTTTTCCCGGCCCCATTTGCTCCCAAAAGAATATTTACATCTCCAAACTCTATTTTTAACGGAGATTGGAATGATATGGATTTAAAACCTTGAATTATTATTGATTTTAGCCTATTTGATTTTCTCAACATCATTTATCGTATAATATTTCCACAAATTTAATAAAAAAACTGCAACGTGGTATCTAATTTTAATATATTATTTATGAAAAACTTTAAAATTGACTAATGTTTAATCCTCCGATCACAATTTTTCTAAATAAATGTCGGCAAAATTATTACTTCACACGATATACAATCCTCTTCAATTTGATTTGCACTGAAACCTATTCTCACTTTAAAATGTATTTTAATATTTTTTAAATCGAATTTTTCTAACTCACTCCTATAGAGCAATAGTCTCCCTTTTGATAGTGTTTTATCTAAGTATAAGTCTTTAGCATAGATAGGATCTAAAGGATAAAAACGAAATATTATATTTTCAGGAATATCTAAATCAGATATATCAATGACTATCTCATCAAGCATGATAAAGTCTTGATCGAAACGTTTGGCAAGCTGTTCGATTAAATCATGATCGTTGGATCCTCGGGAAGCGAGGGGCTTCGTGTATAGGATAAAGTCGGAGAATTTCTTAGCGTTGGCTTCTTTGTAGAGCTTGGCCGAAAGAGTATAGACTTTGTTATCTTCAGAGACGACGCGCATTGCCTGATTGTCTTTACTCCAGACAATCACTGATTCGTCATCAAACCAGTCTCCGACTTTTGCCTCTTTCTTGTCGATTGTAATGGTCGGAGTGTTTAAGACTTTTATCTGATATTTCTTTGCTGAGCATGTCAAGGCTGACACTATACAGCTGATTAGTATCGTAATGTTAACTATTTTCATGATGCAAAAGTATTTGTATACCCTTTTAAGAACGTAAACCATACCGATGGTAGTATGACATTAATATCAATTCCGCATAATAAATATATTCCTCCGCTTATCAAAGAAAACAGAAACGAATATCCAATAAAGGAAAGAATGTATTTGACGATTGGAGTGTCAATATGCAGTCTTTTCAGAATTGAATCAGCGGAAAGAGGCCTTCGCAAGGTAAGATATCCAACTGCAGTATATAGCAAAAGAAGAAAACAAATCAATGTCCATGGTATTTCCGCCTCGTTGTTTCTTAAAGCTTCCAGCGCATTGATGTTGATTACCGGACCCGCAATCTTGCCAAGATATGTATCATGTATGTCATCTTCTGTGAAGTCTCCGATGACGACAATTTTGTCTTTAACTAAAGCCGGTATGTCAATACCCATATCAAGCACATCGGCTCCGAGATTGAGGATTCTCTTTTCATGCCAAGCAGTCTCGGTATTTTCGTCAACAGTTGGATTGTTCCAAAGCTTGATAGGAAACCGAAGGGTCAGGCTGTTCCAGTAAAAATGGCCATTGCTCCAATAAATCGGTCCGAATGAATGTATTTCCTTACGAGGCTCGGTTGCTTGATATGCCATATATGGCATTGTTGGCTCTCCTTCATTTAGGAACTGATATTTTACGAAGTTCGTTTCGAAAATATCTGTTGAGTAATCGGTAAATCCTCCTTTTTCAGTCAGGCAATCATCTATGAGATTTACAGTCCTCGATTGTGAAATAGATACTCTGTCTGTTTGAATGAGAGATGCGACTAAAGCAGAATCTGCATCCGACTTATAGTTATCCGATATAAGGACATCCAACAGTATATACTTATGCTTATCTTCAAGTTGATTAAGAAATGTGGCTAATTTATTCCTATCAGTGATATCTATCTCTCCTTGCGGAAAACCGAATTCATCCAAAACAGGGACAAGTTCTCTGTCATACGCTATGTTAAGTAACACATAGTCATCAGGAATAGTATCTATGGTAACTCCAGCCACTTCCTTAAACTGTTCTATTCGTTGCCCGACAGAAGGACCTGATAAAATAGAATATTTAAGATTGTCAGCAAAATAGCAAACTACCATCAGAAGAACGGCACTTATGGTAGAGAACCATAATGCCTTCTTCCGGCTCTTTACAATAGTCTTATATTTTGTATTCAATCCTTTCATGTTCTTTCCATCGCAAAGATAGTTAATTTAATCCATCCAGCAAAATAAAAGCCGCCCAATAATAAGGATCTTCAAAACCAGTAGTTGCTCTAACTTTCTTTTGTGCTGTCAACAACGCCTCACGTTTTGACATGCCGTTCAAATAATTTTTATAAAATGAAGTCATCAATAACTGAGTTGCATCATCATCCACTTTCCATAAAGACATAATAATACTGTTCACACCTGCAAGTTTGAACGCCCTTTGAAGGCCATAAACTCCCTCTGATGTTACTTTTCCCAATGCGGTTTCACAAGCAGATAAAACTACTAAATCAGTTTTTGATAAATCTAACTTTGCTATTTCGGCTGACAACAAAATTCCATCATTATTAGGATCACTTTCAATATATTTTGTAATGTCTCCAGTATCATTCTTCCAAGTATCTTGAGCTCCAGCCAAAGCTAATCCTGAATGATATAATTCTGGGTAAATACCTTGAAAGGATATAAAGTTTCGTTTTTGATGTTCCTTCGCTATTGCCTTATCAGAATAATAGAACCCATGAGTGGCGATATGAATTATCTTAGGGGATTTCCCAGAAAATTCCCTAAAAGATTCTTCCGTTGCAATCGTTCTTCTATAGTTATCAGGCCGTAATTTATTTGAGTGGAAAATTTCTGATATGGAATCGAGTTCGATTTGAGTTCCTTTTAATGGTAGAAATCCAGATCGTGAAGTACTGCGATATTTAGACTCAGGTGCTTCATTTAAAGGAGAACCCTCTATGGAGTATGCTATGTCGCCATATAAAACAACATCTTTAGAAATCCTATAATTTTTATTACATATTTCGTATGTTGAAGACAATCTATATAAGTCATACTTATCTGTTAGAATCTCATTCGAATTCATGCCTATCCAATCTAAATTTATCTCCTGCAAAATTCCAACAGGAGCATAATAAACTGTAGTTATGTCTTTAAGATAGGGTAACAATGGTTCCCATATAATTTGATATAACTGTTTTTGTACATCTCCAACGTACGCAAAATCACCGAAGCTATCTCCATCGTCATATTTATATAAATCCTCAACCTTTGAATTTTCTCCAAGATTAACGAAAACGGGATAAGAAAAATCTTTACGTAAGATTAATGCTCCCAAGGATGGGGTCGGTTCGTCTAAACTATTTGGTGTTACACCACAAAGATTAATAAACTCGATTGCCGCTTCGTTATCTTTCAGCTCATTATAAACGTCTTTCCATGAACGGGATAATTGCTGAAGAAATTGGAGTTGAGATGTGGCATATTCCATTAAATCTATTCGTATTTGACGTAAATCATCAGTTTCTATGCCTAATAATGATTGAAATTGTTCGTATTCTTTGAAAGCTGATTGGATGGAGTCGGGTGCGTTTTTGAAGATTTCATCAACGTCTTTGGATGTGCTCAAAAGTAATCCTTTTTGAATGATCGCTAAATTATATGCCATTTCATTTCCAGCATTCCATTGATCTTTATCTTTAGAATATGCAGTATACATATCAAATGGCAATGAAGTTCCTATCAATGACTTCTCTAAGAAGTTTTCCCTCTCAGATTCGTTCAAAAATGCAAAGTTAGCGCGTATTTCTGATTTCATATTTTCAAAGTCTTTAGTCAAAAAAGATTCTAATTTCTTTCGGTTAGAGGATGCCCAATATAAAAACGCGAGATCTGACTCCACACCCTTTCGTCTATGCTCAGAGAGCTTCTCAATATTGTATATATCCAAATATTCTTTTTCTGCAAGATCGTAACATTTTGATTCTAAATATAATTGTGCAAGTTTTTTTCGTCTACTTATAAGTGGATTGAGATCAATGGAATGCTTAATATTTGCGATTGCTAGCTCGTAATCTTTTTGTTCACCATATGCATATGCTAAGCTTTCATAAAAGAAAGCTCTAATATCTGAATCCTCATAATTAGATGTTATAATTGGAGTCGATGTCTCAATCAACCATTCAGTATTCATGGCATATCCGAGAGTCATATCATATCTCATTTCCCTTTCTATTATATGTCTGTCGATTAGTTGGTCAAGTTCTGGTGACTGGTGATTGATTTCTAATAATTTCCATCCATCTTCTATATTTAGGCGAGCTTTTACATCATCTCCTATTTTATTGAAATAATATGCTAATTTCAGATATATGCGTACTTTATCATTTAATGGTACGTCTGCTTCAGTAGAAATCCATTTTCTTAACTTGTGAGCATATTCATCCGCACTTTTAAGATCACCCAGTAAAATACAATTCGACAATAGAATTATCTCATATTCATATTGGAATTGAGGTAATATATCTTTTTCTACTAATTTATTATAATATGGTTCAAGCCATTTATTAGTAAAATCGGGGAATTCGTCACATACAGCATGAGCATAACCTCTTATTGAAGATATTGCATTTTCAAAGGGTTCTGAGTTAAAACCGAAAAATTCTTCTGCTACTTTAGTTTCATATTCACAATAATGACACATTTTGGATATATCGTTATTTTTATATGCTTGATGCTCCATAACTCCAATCCATTCAAGATATTCATTAGAAGCTTTCTCATATATCATTCCCCGTAATTCCAAAACCTTTTCACCAACATTTATAGCGGACTCGTATTGACTACAATTTAAATAGCTCCAGAACACATTTTGAATACATTCTTCAGAATGCTTTGATGAAATGAGGGAGGAAGTATCCTCTAACCCCATTACTATGTTTCCATAATATAAGGTAGAATCAACATTGTTGAGATTAGCAAAGCATCGCACTATATCCGTAATATCACAAATATACCATTCTGTATTTTTATCTTTATTTGCTAACTGTTTATATTTTTCTATAGCATCCTCATAAAGTCCTGAATGTTCATATGTCGATGCTATTCTCCATTCATAATCCTCTCCAAATGCTTTGAATGTAGTTACAACTATTATTATAAGATACATATATTTTAGCACTGAAGTGATATTATTCATTTTGACTATCATTTCGATAAATAATAATTTTAATTTAATCCGTCCAACAATATAAAGGCTGCCCAGTAGCGTGAATCTGAGTATTCGGAATTCTCTCGAAGTAACTTCTGGGCAAGTTTTAAACTTTCTTGCTTGGACTTGCCTGAAAGATAGTGCTTGTAAAAATCCGTCATGAGTAGCTGAGTGGCATTGTCGTCCACTTTCCATAGCGACATGAGGAGCGTATTAGCACCGGCAAGTTTGAATCCTCGTTGAAGTCCGAAAACGCCTTCACCGGAAGTTTCTCCCAATCCACTTTCACATGCAGACATAACTACCATATCAACATTACCGAGATTCATGTTCGACAATTCTAATGCAGTCAGCACTCCGTCCTCGACATCGTCAGGTAAGGTTTCTTCTCCTTTCAATCCAATATTGGCTCCGCTGAAGAAGAGTCCTGAACGTATAAGAGCTTTGTCTTCCTCCTGTTGCTGAATGTTATTGTTCTTATTCAAGAAGGAGACATAGTTTCGTCTTTCTGCATCCTCTTCGCTCCAGAAGAAGCCATGAGTTGCGAGGTGGATTATGTCAATAGATGTCCCAGCAAGTGACTTGAAAGATTCTTCCGTTCCATTAATATCGGTAATGACACGAGGCTTGTTGGAAAAGTTCTCGGCAATCTCGTTCACCTCTTTCAGTGTGCCAGGAAGGTACTTGACTCCATATCGTAGATTTTCATCTGAGAAAGCTCTGGATGCTGTCAAATTATGGTAGTTACCAGACCGACTTTCAGCAATAAGATCATCCTTGTTCATATCATAGTTGAGTCCACCATATAGCACGGCATTCTCATTACTACGATCCTTCATATCTTCCGTCAACACACGAGTTGAGGAAACCCGATAAATGTTATATTTATCACCAATTATGCCCCCTTCTGGTAGAGGTGCATACTCAATGCCTATCTTATGCAGATCCCGATCGGCAGCAAAATAAATATTCTCTACACCCTCCAGTTCCTCCTCCAGAGGCTTCCAAATCAGTCGGTAGATAGAGTCGTTTTCATACAAATCTTCTTTGTCAAGCTCATTCAGTTTAGATTCTGTACACAAAGGGATTATATGTGGATGTTCATATCCTTTTTTCAATAAGACTGCGCAAAACCTTGGTTCCCCATCAAATGTTTCTACAGAATCTTTTCCCCAGACAAGAGGAATATTAAAAAATTCTATAGCAGCATCTTTTGTCAGGAGAGCATCTTGAACATCTTTCCAATTGATTGTTTTTGAACCAGCAAAGTCGGCATAGGAATTTACATGTTGTGTAAGTTTCTTTTCAAGCCTTTCAACTTCTTTTACAATCGCAGATCTGTTTTCTTCTTCCTTTTCAACTAATAATTGCTGTTTTAGGAGACAGATACGGGTGAAGTCTGATACATCATCTTTATTCCCGGAATTCAAAATTGCATCTCTAATCGCATTAGTTGAGCGTAGAAGCAATCCCTTAGACTCTAATATATTGTTGTAGACAGTCCCGAAATGTTTCATATTGTCACTTTCATAAATTATAAGATTCAGTAATAGAAGATAATTTTCAACGTGTTTCCAATACATAGAACGTTCCTCTCCGCTCATAAAAGCAAACATCTCTTGAATATTATTTCTCAATTTGTTAGAAACTTCTATAGAAAAGTCAGCAGCTCTTGAATCGTTAGACAAATACAGAACTAATGCAGAATTAAACCCCGTCTCATTCTTCTCATAATAAGTTTTACTTAATTGATAGCTCTTTAAGAACCAGTTTGCTGATTGTGAAAATTTGGATTTCTTACTATATAGCGTTCCCAGATTATTATATGGATATGCTTCGTTTAATCCGTATTTTTCAGCAATCCTAATTGATTCCTTGACGGTTTTAACAGCGTCCGAAAAATATCCTAAATTTTGATATATATAAGAAGCATTACTGAGTAAGGTTACATAGGGGATAACCTGAAGAGCTATATAAGATTGGGGGTCAAGATTTGTATCATTAAAATTAGACTTAGCCTGTCTTAAAGCCACGTCAACAAGCATTCTGGCATAAGTTTGATAACCCATAGCAGCCTGAACTACTGCAAAGTTAGACAGACATCTTACATACTCATCTCCAAAATCAAGGTTTTCTTCAAATAAAATTTTGGCCCGATTACTATAATCCGATGCTTTCTCGTAATTGTGTGTTTGAAAATATAAAGTTGAAAGTGCATCAAACAATAGGCGGACTATCTGATGTTTAGCATATTCAGGAGAATCAATACTATTAAGGGCAGTCAAAAAAATATTCTCAGCTTCTTTGATTTTACCAGTAGATAGGTAACAAGTGCCAAGTGCCTTCTGATATATTGCAATTAATTCATTCGATTCATTATTATTCTGTAATACATTGACCATTTTTTCTAATCGTGGTATTGCCATCTCATACTGCTGTGACCTTATTAGGTTCAAGGCCTCAAAACTTTCTTGTTCTAATGAATCAGATTTCTGTTGGGCTGTCATTTTAGCACTATGAAATGTAGCCAAAAGAGATAGTATTACTATAATTTTATAAATCGAGTTCATAATCAACAAGCATTTTTTCTGTTTCCATTAAATATTTTGCTGTATTCGGACCTGGACTTCCTGTAGTCTTTGTGTGAAGATTTATTGCGGCCAAATAAAGTCGTTTGGCATCTTCGTACTTACCATCTAACTGAAACGCTCTTCCTTTATTATGTAGAACTACAGCAAATGTCTCGGACTCCTCTCCAAAAACATTCCTACATAACATTTCAGCCTTTTCTAAATCTTCGTAGATACCATCTAGTTTATTAGATTTCAATTTTGCAACTACAACATTATTTAAGCAATTGAATTTATATCTCTCTGGAATAGCGGACAAGGTGGATATGTATTCCAAATTTTCTAAAGCATACTTTAATGCCAAATCATACATCTCATGATCTAAACACACATTAAATAAAGAACTGAGTATTGCAACATAATACTCATCTTTCGCTTCTTTATTGATTGGCGTTGCTGTATACATACTCTCTAATAATAACATATACTTCTCAGAATTTTTTTTGCGAGAATATGCACTTGTAAGTTTTAAACCGATGTCAAACCATTCATTAGATGCATACTTTGTATTTTGCAACAATTGTTCTAATTCTGGAAGTTCTCTTATAATCTCTTGACTATATAATATTTCTTCCCGTAAACCTTTTGCGGTTTCCTTCCTCTTGTCAGGAATATTTCTTTCCAATAATTGGTCTGTGAAATTAAGAGCTTTGGCATACTGCCCATCCTTGAATAAGGTAATAGCGACGGCAGTCAAAGTTGAATTATATAATTCTGCATCTTTACAATTGTCACTAAGTTCTTTAATTTTATTAAGAATGATATCACTTTCATTCCATTTTTTTATGGAAAGTAAAGCTAAAAGTAGATTCCCGAGAATGGGGTAATAACTACGATCACTATCAAATTCAAGTTTATTGGTTTCCAAAATGGATAGGCCATTTTTGTAGGCTTCAATAGCTTCTTCAGTTTTCCCCATGTCATTTAAAGTATTTCCTCTGAAATAAAGTTCTTCAGCCAATTCTGGATGATTAGAACCTCCATTTTGCGAAATAAACTCCATTATCAGATCGCTTGCGTGGATGGCTTCTTCATACATTTCATATCGTCTGTAGAATTGATGTAAATTCCATAAAGGATAATATGCGTAACTTCCCAATGATATATCTTCTTTTGGCCACAAGCTCCAAGCATCATACAAAAGATTTGGAATTTCAGAATACCATCCAAGATATTCATAACATTTTTGAATACCAATTATAAGGTTGCCAAACGTTTGGGGATAAACATTTCGAAAATATGATGATTTAATTATACCTTCTTGAAAAGAGCCAAGGGCTTCTTCTATTTGTCCTATTTCGAAATATTCGTTCCCTAATCCGACCATAATATGCATGTATCCTTGAGAATGGGTGCCAAGAGATTTTTCACATATCTTTTTTGCTTCTAATAGATGAGATATCGCAACCACAGGATTTAACATGCTACTATCTCCTGTTTCTTCAGCGTAAGTATTGCTGTGAAGTCCGCTGGCCAAAAGATGGTAATCAAACAATGTACTATCAGGAAATTGGGTTAAGTCATATTGTAACAATTCTTTGTATATTTGTTTATGCTCATTTATGTCATAGCCTGCAAGAACATTTGATAGACGCTGCTGAATAGAAATTTGTGCAGTCCCCAAAAATACGCACAACACCAATGGCAGAAAAACTGCCAATCGGTGTTGAGAATTTTTAGTTACTCTTTTACTGATCATCTGATATTCTTTACTCAATTCATATTAGTTTGTAAGAAGCACATAGCGGTTGTAAACCGGACCACGATTTACAACTTTCACGATGTAGCGACCGGTCCAAGCTGGGACCCAACGCACGTAACAGTCATCACTGTAATCCGTATCCTGGGCTATCAAATTGCCATTGGAATCATACACATACAAGTCAAGATCTGTATCTCCATCTCCTGATACAAGGATTTCAGCCAATTCCTTTGCTACAAAACTTATGTTATATGTGTCTGTTGATTTGCCATTTACTGAATCGTAATGACGGGATGGTCCATTAATCGCACCACGTTGAGATCCTTTTGCTTCAGCATCAATGTTGTCAATTAGTGCGAGAAGGTTTGGATCCCCTTCTGCAAATGCTTTCGCATCTGCTAATACAGAGTCGTAATCAAAAGACACTTTTGTCTTTTTTTCGTCATTTTTAGTCTCATCTACAATACTTCCTTCTCTGGTGGCATTTAGAGTCTGGGTCGGATTCTCTGAGAAAATCTGGAGTGCATCAAGCAATGCAAGGGTTGACTTGTTTTCGTAGCCGTAACGGAGAATCTGGTTTGCAAGTTTTACGGCTGCCAGTGATTCAGAGGTTTCCCCTGCAACTTCCGGTTTGTCTTCTACGGTTTGAGCCATTACACCAAACGAAGCAGGTATAAGGGCGAGTGATAAGAATATCTTTTTCATATTTTGTTTATGTAATTTACTTGGTTAATATTAATACTACGAAGTCTTCGTAATGCTTGATCACGTCTGTAAGGGATTTTGAAGAAGCCGGAGTTTCGACTTTTTCTTCGAGGATTATTTCCTCTGGGCATGCCTCCATCAGATTCTTAAGGTAGGAAGCCTTGATGGCATAGTTGACATTTTCTGATTTAAAGTAGTCTTTATTCAATGCAGAACTTGTGATTCCGACAACATTACCTCCCATATCAAAAAGTGGACCGCCACTATTGCCCGGCTGGATAGGAACGGAAATCTGATAAACTCTCACGTCCCCACCAATACCACTTTTAGAACTGATCTTTCCGTCTGTGAATTTAACTTCCGATCCCATTACGGCAGCCATAGGATAACCCATTGCGAAGACTTCACTTCCTGTATCTTTAGTGCGGGTCATTAGTCCGTAGGGTATAGTTCCGTTTCCTTTGAAAGCAGGATCCTCAATTTTGATGATTGCCAAGTCATTCTGGGGATCGGTGACAACAATAGATGCGGGATATGAAAGAGTTTCACCTTTGTGGGTGAAGTTGGCTTGCAGAGCGGTGGTTCCTTCTACTACATGATAGTTTGTGGCAATATACCCCTTGGGATTGAGGAAGAATCCAGAACCATTGCCTTTCCATTCGCTTGCCGATCTTTTCTCATCGGGCAAATATTCCTCCGAAAGAGTGCGCGGATCTACCACCTCTTGTACTACTAACTGAGCCGCATCAAGGATAATTGGTTCATTGGACCCATTAAAGAGAGAAATTCCACACAAAGAACCATCGTAATAGATTCTGCCTGTCTCTACAAGTGGCTCATCATTTACACACATGGTGATCTTATCGCCACTGTTGACTACGGTAAATAGATTTACGTCTGGTTTTATAGACTGGGATTTCTTCCATTCATCTTTCTGTACTATAACGCCATTTTTCTTATATGTGAACGAATATTCATCACCCGCTATAGAGAATGCACAGTGGTTATCCCAATCTTTATATCCAAAAAGGAATGTTACAACTCCTTGACCTGGATTCCTTTGATTGGTAAGGATACTGATCATATTCTCACTCATAGGAGAAAATCCTGTATATATACCACCGGATATCTGTCTTTCCGGATTGGCTTGCATTGATATGGATTCAGGGTCATTGACTTGAACGATTCCGGCTTGTCCCTTAAACTCCCAGGCTTCTCTATTACGAGCAAAGTCTTCATCGTAAATCAAGAATACCATCTGGTCTTCTGTGATGTGAAGATATTTGTTGTTGTGAAGTTGACCATTTTCATATTTTGCAACTGTAGCATATTTCCCATCAGGATAATACTGAATCATATCACCATGTGGAACTCCCATATTCCAGTTTGACTCTGATGCTATAGCTCCGTCAGGATAATATTGCGTCTGGAGACCATTGGGCTGATTGTTGTAGTAATGAATTACACTTTCAGTTTTTCCATTCTTATGATATAATGTCTGGGTGCCTTCAAGGAATGTCTTCCCCTCATCATCATAATCTATAAAGATGGGATACTGCTTTGATTGCAATTCTCCACTAATATAATAATCCTTTACAACTCCTTGTGGCTTGTTTGGTGTAGAATATGTAATGAGTCGGTAGTAAGCAGCTTGTTTTGGGTCACATCTTTTCCAATCTTCATCAAAATATTCTCGAACTTGCTGTCCAATCTTTGGTGCGTAACCGGATTTTACCTCATTGATTCGTTCTACAGGTTCTCCTTTTTGTAGATACATCACTTCTCCAGTGTAGGATGTATATTTACCTGTGTATGGCGCATCATTTGCCATAAAACCAGTGAAAATTGATCCATTGCCCCAAGTCAAAGTGCCGTTTCCGTGCATACGATAGTTGATGAAATCTCCTTCGTATGAGTAGCCATCGTCATTTTTAGCTACGCCTTTGCCTGTCAACTGACCATTGACGAAAGTGCCGGTCTTTACTGATCCATCTTTATGGGTGAATGTGCCTTTCCCTTCTCTGATACCATTCCGATATGTGCCTTCGTATTTTGATTCAAATTGACCATTCACGTACTTGGTTGCGATACCTTGTCCGTTGGCTTTACCTCCTTTTGAGGAACCGGTCCAAGTAAATGAAACTCCAGGGGAATAGTAGGGGTCCAACAGTTGCGTATTGTTGCCGCAATCAACCCATTTGTCTTGTAATGTGTAAGTCTGGGCATTTCCCCAATGAGTTGCTATAAAGATAAGCAGTAGTGTTAAGAAAGTCGTCCTCATTTGATGTAAGATCTTTAATAATAGCTATTTTATAAAACAAGCGTGAACTATCTGTCTTGTCACTACACTGAGGGCTCTGGACTGCCTAACTAAGAGTAACAAGAAAAAGCTCACGCTTTTGGCATATATAGCAGTTATTGAAACTGAGATATATACGTCAGGCGTGAGCGTCATCACTTGCTATCTGCTTAGTTTGAAAATTGTCCAGATTTTCAGTATCAGATTGCTGAGAGTTTGACGCTCATTATCAATATGTCTGCTTCGGAGCTGCATGGCAGCTACCTCCGCAATCGCAAAGATAATACTTTTTTGTCAAACTTGCTCACTTTGTGATTAATTTTTTTTATTTTGGTAAAAGCGAGAGTTAAAGATGCGCTTTAATTCTTACCTTTTACTTGTAGTCATTTATTCAAGTTTCGCTTGATTAATATTTTGATTTGTTATCCCATAGCGCAGGAACTGCGCTAATTCTCTGCGTACTCCGGGCGATGCGAAGCAGCCCGTTCTGCTTTGCGAGCTTGCAATTTCCGAGTCGCGAAGCCCTTTCAATAGAACCTCTGCTCCTCTGCGCTCTCTGCGTGAGAGATTTGCGAGAGATATTCAATAGCTTGCGAAAGTTGAGTCGTTAATTTTTCAATTAGAAATAGACAGTGACGGAGGAGACGTGATAGCCGTCGCTTATATTGAGTTTCGCTTTTTGGTTGAACTCTCGGGCTAATTGGCCATCGAAGGTTGAGTCCGTCCTGGTGATTCCTGCCGGTGTCTGAAGTGTATGCCAGTTTTCTGCTCCTACATAATCTTTCCCTGTTGAATAGGCGACTACGAAGCTGCCACGGATCTTGATTTTGATAGAAGCTAATTGTCCATTGTACGGATAGTAAGCTCTGACAACCTGTTCATTATTGTACTGAGCAAGAAGCACATTGCTTTCCTTAGACATTTGTTCGGTGGCAAATGCTGTGGAAGATCCCATAAGAAGTGCCGTCATTAAGAGAAATTTTTTCATGCTTTTGATGTAGTTTTGGTGTTAATACTATACAGTGGGCTTACGGCAAGAGAGAGCTGACCGAGCCCCTACAATAGTAAATACCAAAAGCATTTCCAAAGTAAACAAAAAAATTCCTCCAAAAGAGGAATTTTTCTATCAGGTGCGCATCGCAAAGATGCCTTCAAAATTATCAAATCTTGTGTTTTTTACGGCTATTGAGGCCCATTATGATATCCATTTGCTAAATAAGATATCCTCCAATAGCTAAATAAAAGCAGCAGCCTGGCGTATCTTTGAGAGTTTTGCAAGGAATGATGGATTGGATTTTGCTACCTGTTTGTTGTACTCTGATTGTAATCTAAGCCATAAGTCGGCCTCTATTCCTAAGGCAGCCTCCAACAACATTGCATACTCAGTAGTAACAGCTCTCTTGCCGTTTAGCATTTCATTCAAGACGGATGCTGGAACACCGATTTCTTCGGCGAGAGCTTTCTGAGTTATACCTCTGTATTCTATTTCATCTTTTATCATTTCTCCCGGATGAATAGGACTGCTTGGATAAAGATTATTGGCTATCATTTCGGAGGAAATCCCTTCAATTTTTACTTTCATATTACTAACTATAATGATTTGACAATTCAATAATATTACAGATGGTCAGCACAGGTTGATCCTCATCAATGGTTACTGTGAATTCTATTCGGTACTGATCATTAACGCGTACAGAAGATATACCGGCTTTTTCACCTTTAAGGACCTCGTAGTTTAACGACCTAATTTTCCATAGTTCTTCAATAGAGGACGAATTCTTTAAGAAGTTAATAGCTTTTTGATAGCGTCTTATGATATCTGGTTGGAAGCGATGTTTTTTTTCTGTGCTCTTTCCCGTATCGTAAAGTTTCTTCAAGTATTCATATTCAAAAGTAACTATCATGGTTATGTCGTTTATCTTCTGCAAAGTTATAAAATAATTCTCAAATTCGCAAATTTGAGAATTTGTTTTTGAATCATTACGGCTATCTTTTGTATTTTTTATTTGTTGCGGAAGACGAGTAGGGATTGGGGGAGGGGCTGGTTGCTGTATTTTTTCATTTTTTTGTAGATCTCATTTCGTGAGATCCTCTATAGCTGACGAATTCTTTGAGAAGAAGAAAGCTAATCTTCAGATTTCGTAGTCTACGAATTCGTTGACCACAAGATGATTCATGAAATAGGCTATCTGGATGCGCCACCATGCCCAATCGTGCGACACATCATGCCCCCAATAGTCGATCCAAGCCGGAATCTGCTTTTCTTTAAGCAATTGATCCATTTTCCTTGTACTGTCAAGTAGCTCCTCTTCCCAGTTCCCTTGACCCACACACATCACGATCCTCCGATTGCGGTAGATGTCAATGTAGGGATGATCTTCAGGCATGTTGCGAAGGAAATCGAGAGGAGAATTGTCGTAGACCAACGAGTCGTGGTAGTTTGGGAAAAAGTAGTCGGCATTATAAAGCCCACTTAACGACAAAAGGGTATCAAACAGATCAGGACGGCGGAAAAAGAAATTTGCTGCATGATATCCTCCCATCGAGCATCCTGTAGCTATAAATGTCTCGGATGGGTAGCGTCTGGCCAAGGGGATAAGCTCATCGACGATATACTCATACCACTTTTCATGAAGGCGAATGCGGCTTTCTTCGTCTCCATCTTGCTTCGACCATGTCTCCTTGTCGATGCTGTCTACGCAGATCAATCTAATGAGTCCGCGCTCAATTAATCCGGCTATCGACGCCACCATGTCGAAATCCTGGTAGTCATAAAATCGCCCGTCCTGAGAAGGAAATACAATGACTCCGTGTCCGCGATCTCCATAGGTTTTGAATTCCATATCGCGCCCAAGCGCCGGACTATATTGCTTATGATAATTTACTTTCATTATTTCAATCTTTTTTCTTTCATTAACGTGGAAAAAGGGTAATGATAAGCATCATCCCCTTTTTTAAGATCGCTTCATATCTTAGCATGGACGAATTCCACAAATTCGTGAACCTCGTCAATGTCGCGAAGCTTGACAGTATACATTTGCTGCCCCATTGCTGCAGAGAATAGTTCAGGCATCCGCTCGCACATCACGAGCGAATCTTTATAACGCTCTATCACCTCCTCGTGGCTGTGGACATAGGAATAAATGTCTCGTCGGCTCGCAAATGCGCAGTAAAACTGTTGACCTTGTGCAGTATGGCTCTCATCGTAAGCCACCATATCAGCCCATATCTTATACACATCAGTGGAGTGTGCAAAGTCCATCATGTCTGGCGTGTAGCCACCGGCAGGACGCATATTCACCTCCAGGGCCACAAAATCTCCCGACTTGCCAAGACCTTCCCGATCGCGATCAAGATGAAAAAACTCGAGATGCACAAAACGGCTTCTTACATCGAAAGCTTTCACTGTGCGCCTCCCTATGAGCCTGAGGGAAGTAGGCATCTCCTTGTCGACGTAATATGAAAGATCAAGTCGCTTGTTGACTATATCCATAATCGAGGGTGGCCAAACTGTCATAGACTCAAAGAGTGGCTCCCCTTTAGAATTGATCACTGCATCATAGGAGCAGATCTCTCCCGATACAAACTCCTCTATGACATATTGCCCCGGATCAGCCACAGAGTTGAAGAATTTGGCAAGTTCATCTTCATTATGCAGCTTATACGTGTCGGCGGCTCCTACTCCAATATTAGGTTTGGCTATAACGGGATATCCGGTCTTGAAGCAGAATATCTTTACTTTGCCGAAACCGTCGGAGCATTGCACTTGACGTGCAGTTGGCAAAAATGATTCCTGAAATATGCGTTTCATCTCAGATTTCTCCTTGATGAAGCGTATCGTGTCGCTTCGCAATCCGGTGGTGACATTGAAATCTGTGCGCAGACGTGCGTCTTGTTCAAGCCAAAACTCATTGTTCGACTCAATCCAGTCTATGCGCCCGTGTCGGAAAGCGAGATATGCT
The DNA here is from genome assembly GCA_964399005.1 of uncultured Sangeribacter sp. Taxonomy (GTDB): domain Bacteria; phylum Bacteroidota; class Bacteroidia; order Bacteroidales; family Muribaculaceae; genus Lepagella. The sequence continues at coordinate 7,351 of CAYNPB010000013.1, read as the reverse complement.
ACCGCACGGTAGACCTGATCGTAGTCGCTGAGCGAATCTACACGGTAATATTCTGTCAGAGCTTCTTTGAGTTCTGGTCTCAGACACTCATAGGGTGTGTCTGCAATTGCAAGAACTTTCACACCGTTCTGTTTCAACCGTTGGCAAAATTCCCAATATGTATTAGGAAAATGCGGTGAGATGAATATGAAATTCATAATTGGGTCAAATGTAGTATTCTACCAATTCCACAAGGCCTGTACGTATGGCGTATTTAGTAGCCTCATAGATATTGTTTACTTCCAGTTTCCTGAAAATATTTTTCTTGTGCGTGATTATTGTGTGGGTGCTCGAATTGCGTTCGGCAGCTATCTCCTTGACCGACTTTCCTTTTGCTATCATTATAAGAATCTCTCGCTCGGAGTTGGTCAGTGGTGTAGAATGCCCCTCTGTTGGATTTGCACGCATGGTAGATTGCAGGTTCGCAATCTGCCGGCAGATATAGCGTTCGTGTTTCAGCGCTTTTGTCAATGCGGTGAGCATCTCGCTGCGGCTGCATTCTTTCATCACTATTCCAATGCTTTCCTCCAGCAATATACGTCGTATGAGACTCAATGAGAGTTCGTTGGAGAAAAAAATCCATGTCACCTCGCTGAAACGCCGCTGAAGTATCAGAAAATCATTGAAGCCACGAAGGTCAAAGAGTGTGTAATCAATAACTACAACAGAGTTCGGATGCCTTGTCAGACAAGCCATCAATCCTTGTCTGTCTGTCACATCCAGAACTTCGTGCGAAGGACGAAGACTGCTTACCAATCCGTGAAGTCCTTCGCGCGTTATGTCCTGATTGTCTGCGATTATTACAGTTGTATGTGGACTATCCATATATCCCATACGCGTAGTATACTATTTCTTACAGGGGATAATCCTCGAAAGCGTAGAGCACTGTCGACAGATAGCGTTCGCCTGTGTCGGGTAGGAGTGCTACGATGGTCTTGCCTTCATTTTCCTTACGTTTTGCCAGCTCAAGGGCTGCATGGAAGGCGGCTCCCGCTGAAATTCCTACGAGCAGCCCCTCTTTCTGTGCCAAAAGGCGCGATGCCTTGATAGCTTCATCATTCTTTACTGTTATCACCTCATCAATAACGTCAGCGTCGTAGTTGCCCGGTACAAAACCGGCGCCGATGCCCTGAATTTTGTGTGGACCCGGCTTCCCTCCTGAAAGAACGGCTGAATCAGTCGGCTCTACTGCCACGGCCTTGATGTCTGGATTATGGCTTTTCAGTCCCTTTGCGGTACCGCTTACTGTGCCTCCGGTGCCTACTCCGGCCACGAAGATATCCACTTTCCCATCCGTATCATCCCAAATCTCTTCGGCTGTATGCAGGGTGTGGGCCTTAGGGTTGGCTGGATTGTCAAATTGCTGGAGTATGATGGAGCCTGGATTCTGATCTTTCAGTTCGTTGGCAACTCTTATGGCACCCTTCATGCCCTCGCTCCCCGGAGTGAGCACCAAGGTAGCACCAAGTGCCTTCAGAAGGTTCTGGCGTTCGATGCTCATGGTCTCAGGCATGGTGAGAATGAGCCGATACCCTTTTACCGACGACACCCATGCCAACCCGATGCCGGTATTGCCGCTCGTGGGTTCTATTATGAGGGCTCCGGGTTTGAGCAGTCCGGATTTCTCAGCGTCTTCTATCATGGCGAGAGCAATGCGATCCTTAACGCTCCCACCGGGATTGAAATATTCAAGCTTGACAAGCACTTTGGCCTTAAGATTTTCAGCCTTTTCAATATTAGTCACCTCAAGGAGTGGAGTATTGCCGATAAGTTCAGTCAGATTCTGTTTAATACGTGCCATAACAATAATTTTTTTGAGTTAATAATTATGTTGCAAAATTAATCATAATTCCTCACTCTTGCTATACCATTATTGTGGTATTTTCACACTGAGCGTCAAAATGCCATCGAGATTTAACTTAATTAATAACTTCACTTTCTTATTCACTAAGACGAGAGATGCGGGAATTCATTTCTTCTTCTATCAAGCCTGTCCATTCTTCCGGTACTCCGGCTTTCTCCGCATGTTTCCTATAGGCTTTAGCAGCTTCGGTCGCCTTGC
>CAYNPB010000013.1:3785-5150 GCA_964399005.1 uncultured Sangeribacter sp. | reverse complement strand
ATTCATTGCCATTTGCAAGTATAACTGCGATATCTCCTCAGGAACCAATCTCAACCTATAAGCGACTTCGAATAGGTCTTCATAAGAATCTGATAGAGGGTTCATCGCAGCTAAGGTCTGGATATGAATCTTTTCATTTCCATTTCGGTCAAACCGTTCGGTTAGAAAATGGCTGAGTCCGTCAATCTCCACCAATCTGCTTGGCATCATTCTTATCCCGCAAGACTCTGCCAGAAGATAGAAACTATATTCAATTTTTGTAGTGGGTACCGAGCCTTTTTCATCAAACTTTATTATAGCCGGAGTAAAACCGGGAAGCTCGGTTGGCACTTGGCCTGAATAGCATTCCCCTGTCTCCTCATTTATATTGATTACTGCCTTAGGTCTTTTCCCTCCCGCTGAAGTTCCAACTTTAAACAGGCTTTCAACCATAAAATCTGTTTTAATACTTGCATGAAAGCGCTTTGCTTCCGCAATTGCTTTATCGGCAAGTATGGCCAATTCTGCTATCTCGATTTTAAATGGTGTTTCAAGTTGTTCAGAAGTGGGAGGCACAAATTCAAGAGCCCCCATTCCCCTTCGACCTATATATGCCAACTTGTCTAAGGCATTGAGATCCTTGGTCCTGATTCCTTTTTGCTTAGCCCATTCCTTGAAAACTAAATTTCCCCAATGGTCTGGCATGGAATCTGCAATGAATGAAGGCAACCCTCCAAAGAGCTTATCGCTTTCAGGATATACAGGAAATCCATTTTTTGCAATATTCCCGGCAATTGAAGCTCTTAATGGCGCTATATCATATCCTGATTTTATAAAAGACGGCTCAAAATAAAAGCATATCTGTTTTTTATAGCCACTTTGAGAGGCTACAAGAGTGCCTGCTTTCGTGCCCCATAGCATTACGTCAAGATGTGTGATCATTTCTCTTTTCTTCTAACTCTTTTGGGAATCAGTTTATTTATCTCTCTTAAGGCCATAGGAGGTACGGGAAGTTCAGGCAGCAGCTCTATGACTCTCTCTTCCATCCCCAGAGGACGCAGGAGTGATATGAAATTATTGAGTGTGATATTGGTGTTGACTCCTTGCTCAAAATGGCTGATGGTGGTATAACTAACTCCCGATTTGTGTGCAAGTTCTCTTTGACTAATGCGAGCAGCTAATCTATATTCCTTCACTCTTTGTGCAAGAAGTCCTATTATATCGGAGTTGGTAATATAGTTTTGACTTGTCATAGTTTGATATATGGATATTAAAGTGCAAATATAGCAATAAATATCCATATATCAAATCATATTTCAAAAAAACTTATTCGTATTTGTTGGCTTTACCGAGATAATAGTCGCGGAGGTCGGCCCAGCGGTAGTA
>CAYNPB010000013.1:0-3685 GCA_964399005.1 uncultured Sangeribacter sp. | reverse complement strand
CGTATTTGTTGGCTTTACCGAGATAATAGTCGCGGAGGTCGGCCCAGCGGTAGTATGGGCCGGCGACAGGTCGGGCCGGGAGTCGGACTTCCTCTTCATTGAGCAATGCTTTCACCAGCACATCCCCTTCCTTGTTGCGATAAAAAATGAGCTGGATGTTGCCGGCCATCGGTATGAGGTCGTAGGTGCGAAGCCCGGCTGCTTCAGCCTCCTCAATAGAGGCAAACTCTTTGCCAAGGTCGTTGATCTCCATCAGAATAATGAAATTGATCAGGATGCCGTCATGTCCGTAACGCAGGTTGACGCTTGGGCGAGTAGAGAGTATTGCCGTGTCAGTGCTTTCTATGATATTCTTCAAGAGTTTTCTTTGGGTGTACGGCATTCGGCGTTCAGTCAGGGGAGTGTCTATGCTATGCAGAGTCCACATTCCGTTGTCGCCACGCCATGCCTCGCGCACCTCATCCGCGGTGAACACCTGGTCAAGAAGCCACGGTTGTCCGCTATGCCCCTGAGTATTGGCAAGAATCCAATAGAGCTGAGGCATCAGGCCCGGAGCCACGCTATCGAGAGCAAATTGCTTGTCGCTTACAAGCCGATTAAGATAGCCATCCGGCACAGGATGCTTTGCCTGATATTCCTTGAGGGCGGTCTCCATCGCGCGGTCTTTGATGGGCCATGCTTCTTTGTCGTCAAAATTCATGAAATACATGTCGGCATACGATGCATCGCTCTTGACGCTGACGCCGGGTGCCACTTCCCGTATGCCTTGCAATCCGTTGAGCATAGATAGGATGCAGCGGATGACTACTGTAGCTTTTGCATCTACCTGCGAGGAGTCGGAGAAAAGTTCCGGATAGTTCCTTGCCATTCGTCTTCCGATTGCCTGATGTTGGAGAGCTCCTTTGTCTGAAAGTTCACCTAGGCGCCCACGCGAAGCGTATTCGATAGCGCGGAGCGCATCGAGTGTCTTCTGTCCAAGAGGTGTGAGTTTACCGGCACGTTCAGCTTTCTCAAGGTTTTTGACAGGGGTCTTGTAGTCATTTTCCCCGATAAGCCATCGTGAACCGTGTCGGCCATAGTGTTCAAAATGAAAAGGCTCATAGCCTGCAGGAGGAGGCGTCTGGGCAGGAGGCTCACTCTCTGCATATGGATAAGCCCGAAGATTACCCGAAAGCTTATGCAAATCCGTCTCCAAATCAGCCGAAGGCACCCCGGCAACAGCCGATAATGATGTCAGGGATAATGCGAAAATAAATATATTACGGAGTTTCATCATTGTTAGATTTTATGGAAGTCAATTACATTGCAAAAATAGTATACTTTATTTAATTGTGCAATAAAAAAGAGGCAAAAGGTGTTTTTTTTTATCCTTTGCCTCTTCTTTTAATTTGATCTTGATAAAATGATAGTTCGTCCGGAATTAATGATTATCATGGAGTCTGGATGATGAAAATACACATTGCCTAATTCAAACCTCCTATTGCTTCTTTCCTCAAAAGTATTTTTTATTACAGTCTTTGTGTAATTGTAAATTTCTTTTTTGATATTTGTGTAGGCTGGGTTAGTTGTGTCTAATCTTTTATGCGCATCTATCGGAGCTATAATCATGGTTGCGGTGTCGATGTCAATGTATAACTCGTCGAGAGAAAGGTCTATAATATTTTTGTTTATTATCCATTTGCCGAAATTTCTTGCGGTACATTTTATTGAAACTTTAATATCCTTATCGGATAGAGTCAGAGTAATATTATCTGTAATCTTTACTGAAGAGTCGGGTTGGAAATAAATTAATTCCTTTCCTTTGAAAGTGTCATTATTTATTGGACATTCCCATTTGCCGATTACATCTTTATAATAATCAGAGGCATTTTGATGTTTGGCATTGCACGAAATCAATAAAAATACGCCAATTATAAGATGAGATATTTCATTTTTCGTCATTTTTCCTAGTATTAATTTTTATTAGGTTGATAATCCTATTAATATTTTTGCGATTTTCATCCCAATTCTTTTGATTATATCCAAAATTTAGTTGCTCCCGTTCTCCATCTATGACATAAAGGAAAGATAGAATAAATGGAGTTTTAGAAGCATAAATTTCTTCAAAATCCTTAAATGGCATGGTAACGCGCAATCGATATGTTATTTTATTTCCCTTGGGTTTTGCAAATATTAGTTCAGGTTCAATTTTGAATGTTGAATTAGAGCAGGAGATTTCAGTGTCAATTTTATTAACAGGTTCTTTTAAAGTTAAGGATATTAGCATTGCAACACTGTCCGTTTTTTGAACATATGTGTAATCATAATCTAATGATTTTGAAATTGATTTTGAATCCGCTAATGCGGTTAAAGTTTGAGGATAAATAAAGAATATTGATTCATCTCCGGCACTACGTTGTGCATACATCTTATCGAAGCTCTTGGATTGGATTGATATTCCTGTTGTTATCAGGATGCTAACTAAAAATAGTAAGACTCTCTTCATGGGTCATAATAATTTATTGGGAGGATTATAACCTAACCCTCCCAAATTCTATGAAAAAAACTTTTGGAATTCTTATATAGACCGATGTAAAATTAATCTCCGTACACAAGAATCTGGTATTTTGCAAAAAGACCTAAGACGCTGGTCTTTTTTGCGTCCACATGGCTTATTTTCTTAATGCCTGCTGCATTCGCTGCTGTTTGGATAGAAGCATCCCCAACACTTACGAGGCCAAGAACGCCTATAGTGCTGCCGCTACCGACTTTAGAACCAAGCTGATTGGATGTTACCATCTGGCCTTCGTTAACTCCAGTATAGATTGCACCAATTCCGGACTGAGAAGTGACTGTGGAGCAGCTTGCCAGAGTCATTGCTGCAACCGCAGCACAAGAAAGAAATACTTTTTTACGCATAATGATATGTGGTTATGTGTCTCTTTAGCCCTCATATGAGACTATAGTTAATAAAAAAAGCGTGAGAGCCATACTTGTTGCTCGTTCTACAAACGGAGGCTCTGGAATTGCCCATTGGAGTCGAACGAGCAACTGCAGAAGCCTCACGCAAGATATGAATTAATTAATGATAAGCAAACAGCCAGTTTGCTTATCATTGGAAACACATATCCACAAGGCATCTACTGCTGCTGATTCCTGACTCCAATTGAAATTTTCCAGATTTCCGTTTGTCAAGAATGAGCGTCGAGTAAACGCTTTCTATGATGTTTGATGACCCTCCCGCATACCCTTTCTGGGCTTCTGCGTTTTGGTCTACTTTGCAAAATTAATATAAATTTTTATTTTATGCAAAAAATGATATGAAAAAAATAAAATGTAAACCATTTAAATCTCCAATCTTCAATTTTCGCGTGTTTAAATTTTTTGATTTGCATTCCTATGGCGCAAGAACTGCGCAATTTCGCTGCGCACTCCTGGCGATGCGAAGCTGCCTGTTTTGCTTTGTGAGCTTTAAATATCTGAGTCGCCATACCTTTTCAATAGAATATTTTCTCCTCTGTGCTTCCTCTGAGTGAGAAGTTTAATAGCTTGCGAATTGAATTATACATTATAATTATTTTGTGTCTACTTTTCTTGGGGCAGTGCAAAATGTGTGTACTCTCACAAAGTATGTCCTTAAAATGTGTGGATTCTCACAAAGTATGTCCTTAAAATGTGTGGATTCTCACAAAGTATGTCCTTAAAA
>CAYNPB010000012.1:0-32573 GCA_964399005.1 uncultured Sangeribacter sp. | reverse complement strand
GTCTATGATGCTCAGAAAATGAGTCTTGAACCCGATTATAAGAAGAAAAAATGATAAGTGATATATTTAAGAGCTTGCTTTATATGCGCGCATATATGGATCATGAACCGACAATCAATAATAATAACAATAGTAGTCATATTTGCCATATTTGATGTTTCGGCGAAGAAGAAAAAGGAGTATCCTCACGCTGATATTAAGGTTGGGTATAACTACCATAGCACCTACGTCAATGGATCCGAGGGGATCGTGGAAAAAGACGTACCCTTCATACTGCTTGCAAATTCAGAACAGTCAAAATTCTTCAACGCTCGTACAGAATATAAAGATTCACTGAGATCATCAGCTGCAGGACGCAAAGTAGCCAAGAAACTCTTTGATGAAGCATTCAAAAAGTATATGGAAACGAAAGATGAGTCATATATGAATAATCATGTGTATCAAACTCAGTTATATGTTTTTATTTCAAAACCGGATAATGAAGTCAGAGTGTATGATTATATCGGTGCTGTTGACTATGGAAGTTATAGTGAACCGATTGAGGATGTGAGTTGGGAAATATGTGATTCGACAAAAGCAATATTGGGATATGAATGCACAATGGCCAAGGCTGATTATTATGGAAGAGAATGGACAGCGTGGTTCGCACCTGACATTCCTATTCAAGCAGGCCCATGGAAACTGACCGGTCTTCCGGGTCTTATACTGGAAGCATCTGAATCTTCTGGACAACATTGGTTTTCTGCAACTGGGATTGAAAAGTCAGACAAGGAAATCATTCCGATATATAAAGGTCATGATTATGAGAAAATGAATCGTAAGGAAATGTTGAGATCACAGCGGTATGGAAAAGATCATTCGGGCGCTCTTGCTTCCGCGTTGTTGGGATTGAATCTCGGTCCGGATCATATTAACACTGAAGCCGAAGCAAAGATAGATTTTCTTGAAACCGATTATCACGAGTAGATTATGAATAGAGTTTTTTACACAATTTCAATACTCAGTATTGTTGCGTTTTCATCCTTGGCTGAAGAAAGACCCAGAGCTTTTCTAAAAGCGCAATACACTGAATGGCACAAATCAAGTGATAATAGAGGAAATGCAGAGAAAGAACATGAAGTTAAGGAATATAAATATATTCTCCAGATAGGGAATGGGAACTCCTTTTATTATGATCCGCAAACCTTCTACGTTGATTCCTTAGAGAATGATCCAACCGGAAAGGCAATTCGGGAACAAGCCTTGTGGGATTCTCTACAGATAGCCTTGAATTCCAGCGGTACCGATCCATTTGCCTTAATGCGAGAGAAAGGTCTTATGCCCGGAAACAGTTATAAGAATGAAAAAGATTTCCGTAATAATTCCATCACCGTATGGAATTCTAATGGAGCTGACGAATATCAGTATGATGTAGATATGGGCGACCTTCAATGGGAACTCAGCGATTCTACTGCCACAGTCCTTGACTACGAATGTAACCTTGCTACTGCTGACTATCATGGCAGAAAATGGAATGTATGGTTTTCACCCGACATTCCGGTTCAGGATGGTCCCTGGCAACTTTGCGGTCTTCCGGGTCTGATTATGAAAGCAGACGCAGAAGATGGAGAATATGGCTTCTTGATAACCGGTTTGCAAGAATGCAATGAGACTTTCAAACCAATTCTAACTGACGAGAACAAGCTTTACAAAACTAAGAGAAAATCCTATCTCAAAATGAGAGATTATGGCCGACGCAACCGTTCGGCACAGATAAGCGCCATGACAGGAGGTAAAGTCAATGTGAATGCCGACTACAAAGGAACAGATGATTACCTCGAAACCGACTACCACGACTGAAACCCCAAATTCTTCCAATAATATATTTTTTGTAATTTTGCACTGATAAAGACAATAGATATTATGGATCTCAAAAACATAGAACTCGACGTACATACTCATACTTTAGCCAGCGGCCATGCATTCAGTACTATTCAGGAAATGGCTATGGCTGCTAAGGAAAAAGGACTTAAGCTTTTAGGTATCACTGAACATGCACCCGGCATTCCCGGTACATGTGATCCTATTTATTTTAGAAACCTTCATGTTGTGCCTCGGGAAATGTATGGAGTGAAATTACTTTTGGGAGCGGAGATTAACATTTTGGATGGAGAAGGAAATCTTGACATGGACGATGAGTTGATGTCAAAACTTGATCTTAGGATTGCCGGCATTCATTCTCTGTGTTATAAATGGGGTAGGCGAGAGGAGAACACGCATGGAATGATTAAGGCCATAAGCAATCCATTCATAAACATCATCAGTCATCCGGCCGACGGAACAGCCGAATTGGATTTTGAGCCGATAGTGCTTGCTGCCAAGGAACATCACACTCTTCTCGAAATAAATAATAGCAGTCTGAAACCAATACGCAAGAAATTAACTGCAAAAGATAATAATATAGAGATTTTGAAGCTATGCAAACGTTATGAAGTTCCTGTCATACTTGGCAGCGATGCCCATATATCGTTTGATATAGCCAATTATGAATATCTACCACCACTTTTGAATGAAACTGAATTCCCTGAATCCCTAATCATAAACACATCCATAAAAGATTTCAAATCATATCTAAATCTTGATTCCTAACTACAAAATAAATCGAACGTTAGATAAATATACTAAGCTTACTTCCGATTGTTCGCCCGCTAATCTTATCCAATATTACCGTCAAAAAGAAGTCATAAAAACTGATTATTAATAAGAGATATTATGCCAGCTTCAATCGCACGTCCTTTATAATATTTATAATATTATCCATACACTTTCTTTTTTTTGTCTTATTTGAATAATTTTATTAATTTTGTGCCATGGAAGTAGAAAATGAAATAATACTCTATCAACCGGATGAGACTGTTAAACTTGAAGTGAGAGTCGAAGATGAGACTGTATGGCTAAGCCAATCTCAAATGGCAGACTTGTTCCAAAGGGATAGGACAGTTATTGGTCGCCATATTAATAATATCTATAAAGAAGGCGAACTGGAACGTGATATCACATGTGCAAATTTTGCACATATGGGTTCTGATGGTGATCAACAGTATTCTACAACGCTTTATAATCTTGATGTTATTATTTCTGTAGGGTATCGAGTTAAGTCGAAAAGAGGCACTCAATTCAGGCAATGGGCGCTCCAAGTTATAAAGGATTATCTATTACGTGGCTACAGTATAAATCAGCGTCTATTTAATATGGAGCAACGAATAGATAATAGGTTACTTCAACACGACAAAAGACTTGATACTTTGACTGAAAGGGTTGATTTTCTTGTAAGGACATCAACTCCTCCAGTTGAAGGCATTTTTTTCGAAGGTCAGATATTCGATGCATACTCCTTGATTTGCGATCTAATTCAGAATGCTAAGAAAAGGATAGTGCTAATTGATAATTATGCGGACTATTCAGTTCTCAGGCAGCTTGATAAAAGAGCCTCTGAAGTGTCTGCAACATTATACACGTCAGCGAAAAATGAGGGCATCAAAAACGACATCAAAAAGCATAACTCACAGTATCCCCAGATAGATCTAAAATTCTATTCAAAGGCGCACGACAGATTTCTTATCATCGACAACATTGTTTACCTAATCGGAGCATCCCTAAAGGATCTCGGAAAGAAACTCTTCGGATTCACACAGATGCAAGAAATATCTGCGGATGAACTACTCCAACGTATAAGCTCAAAGTATTGAACTTAGGATCCATGAATCGACATTTCAATACACACATTGAAGGTCTTGACCTTCAGTTCTGGCACGGCTTGATTGAAAGCCGGGGCAAACTTGTAACGTTGAAGAAGGGGGAGCATCTGTGCCGCAAGGGGGAACCGACAAATATCTGTGGCTATGTGAAGTCCGGATATTTTATCTATACTGTTGACGGAGTAAATAGGATAGGAGGGTTTGCTTTTCCGGAAGCATTGCTTGGTGATTATCCACAGTGCATGAACAATGCACCGGCGATGTTTGACATAATAGCCGGAAAACCGTCTGAAGTGTGGATCATGGATGCCACTGAACTTCCAATGCTTTTTGAAGAAGACATAGAAGCCGGAAGGCAAGGACGCCTGTTCATGGAATCGGCATACGTTTCATTGGCTAAACGCTATTATTCATTGTATGCTAAGACTCCCAAGGAGCGTTACATTGACCTCATCACAGAGCACCCGCAGATTGAGCAGGACGTTCCCTTGAAAGAGATTGCAGAATACCTTCAGATTACCCCGACCCATCTTTCGCGTATTCGCAAAGAATTGAGGAAGCAATAATTAAAGCAAAATAATGAGTAATTCAAGAGGATTTTTGGGCATCTCAAAATCTCACACAGAGCCACAAAGTTGCAGATTTTCAATGCTTTGGGGAATATTCTATACTCGGTTTGGTAAGCTCATAATGGAAACGGGCTGCTGCGCATCGCCCTGAGAACGCAGAATAAGATCAACTTAGGGATTATTGGTTAAAGGGTTATTCAGCATCGTTTGATTGGAATTCTTCAATAAGAGTATTTAAATTCGGTATTAGAGAAGGTATGTCATTGAGAATCACATCCCACAGCACTTCAGGACTTATTGAGAAATATCCATGCACCAAAATATGGCGCATACCCTCTATTTGACGCCATGGTATTTGGTGAAAGCAATAATGCCATATCAAGCATGTGTTCCAATCTTCCAAAATCTTTAAGAGGGTCTCTCATATATCAAAATTTTATCTCTTTCTACGCTTTCCTTTGCAAAATCCATCAATCCTCTACTTTCAACCAAATCCACCTTTTTTCCAAGCAAGTCGCTGAGATCCATAAGGATTCCACCCATCTTGAATAATGATACCAGCCCATTTGAATAATCATAATCCACCATTATGTCAATATCACTATCTGGAGTCTCCTCTCCTCTGGAATATGAACCAAAAAGCCATGCCCTAAGTATTGGCTGTCCAATCATAAATTTTTGGATTATTGGTATTAGGCTTTTTGTCTTGTTGCTCAACATATTCTTATAATTTTGTGTCGCAAAGTTAATGATTTTGGATGAAAATAACAAATTTTTCAGTGTCTTTGAATAGATATTTATTCAATCGACTGTAGGAGCTTCTATATGACCTTGAAAAGGGAGAACAGCCATCTTTACCGCATACTAAAAGAATTGATAAAGCAATAGTGTTCTGCCAAAATTATCAACATATGTTGATAATTCGCTTTTTCAGAGTCGATTTTAAAGTCTTTCCATCAAGATTTTTATATTTTTTTCTTATATTTGCAATTCCATAGCGCAGGAATTGAGCTTATTCTCTGTGAATTCCGGGCGAGGTGAAGCTGCCTGAAAGCCTTAAAGCTTTTGCATAAGCCGAGTACCAAGCTTTCTAATAGTTTGAATCTCTGCTCCTCTGCGGCCTCTGTGAGATTTTTAGAACCTGCGAATGTTGAGAAAAAGAGTATTTTAAAGATAAGTTATACAAATATGCTGGATAAAAGTATAAACTACATTCGATTATATTGCTCTGTGATTTTCATGATCGGAGGTCTTTGTGCGTCTGCTGTTCCAGCGTCATCAACCATAGGCAAAGCAGAAACAGACATTGAGACACATACACCGGACAGAAATCTTCAAACACTCTTTTCTGATATAATGGCAGCTTCGCTTCCAAAGGAAAAGGTATATCTTCATCTTGACAATTCGAGTTATTATAAGGATGATACATTATGGTTTAGCGCATACGTCGTCAACTCGGATGGAAACACATCTGATGCAATAAGCAAAACGCTTTATGTAGATCTTCTTAATCCAGGTGGCGATGTAATCGACACGAAAGTACTAAAAATAGAGAATGGCAGGGCTAATGGCAGTTTTAAAATAAATTGCACTCCGTTCTATTCCGGTTTCTTTGAGATACGTGCCTACACCAAATACATGATGAACTTCGGATCGGAAACAGCCTTTTCAAGAGTTATCCCGGTCTTTGAACCACTCAAAAAAGAAGGAGATTACCAGAAGAGAAACATACGAACTTTCGGAACCGGACAATATCAGTATTCCCGCAAATATCCAGAAAAAGGAAAGGATTTCAATGTCAATTTCTATCCGGAAGGTGGTCGTATGATTAAAGGAGTTCCGACAAAGGTCGCTTTTGAAGCAACCGACAAATCCGGACATCCAATAGATATACAAGGCACAGTATTCTCATCAAATAAAGATACCATCGTTTCTTTTAAAACCATTCACGAAGGTAAGGGAATGTTTACAATCATTCCTGAAGAATCCCCTTTGATGGCGGAGTTGAAGTATAATGGAAAGACAAAAAGAATTAATCTTCCGGAAACAGTTGCAGTAGGATACTCCCTCAGTGTGGACAACCTTTCAAATCCTGACAGTATCATAGTGAATATTTACCGACCTGGCAAACATAACAAGAAGGATACGGTTGGGGTTGCATTGACAAATCATGGAATACTGAAAGTATATACGGCATTGGCATCTGCTTTTAAGAAACCAGTTCGCGTCGCATTCGACAGAAAAGAACTGTCTTCAGGAGTGTCAGAGGTGACACTCGTAGATGTTACAGGGCGGAAAATAGCCGACAGAATGTTTTTTAATCCTCTCGATTCTAAGAGCTGCATTGATATGCGCTATGATTTCGACAAAAAAGAATACAGACCTTATGAAGCCGTCGACATGTCTGTATATTTGTCAGATCAGAATGGGAATCCTGTAATATCTCCCTTCTCCTTGTCTGTAAGAGATGGTCATGACGATATGGGACCGTATCGTAATATTCTGACTGATCTTCTTTTGACATCTGATATCAAGGGATATGTTGCAAATCCAGAATATTATTTTGAAGCAGATGACAATATACATCGCAGTCATCTTGATCTGCTGATGATGGTGCAAGGTTGGAGGAAATACTCCTGGGAATCTCTCGCAGAAAACAGAACTGATAATTTGCGATTTATGCAGGAGCAAGAGGGAATAGAGATTGCAGGTACGGTAAGAAGTCTAACGAATAAGCCAATGTCTGATGTGGACGTCACAGCGTTTCTTATGAAAGGAGACGCCGATGATAAATCTATTCCACCAATGGACATGACAAGAACAGACTCCTTAGGCAGATTCTCATTCACGGTGAATATTGATGACAATTGGTCGCTCATATTGAACACTTCGAGAAACAACAAATTAATCGACTCCCAGATAGCGCTTGACAAGGAATTTATTCCCCAGCCAAGACAGTACCATATTTATGAAATGACTATGCCATCATTAGCAAAGCAAAATGGAAATGACAATGAATCTATAGGACTTAGAGAATCTTCTGAAACTTCTTTAGATGAAGATTCTATAGTGTCCAATTTGACAGATGATAAATCAATTTGGCTTGATGAAGTCGAGGTCAAATCTAAGCGAAGTTGGAAAGATAATGATAGGGAACAGGCAAAACATAAATCAGTAGCATATTATGATGTCAATAATGAGGTGAATTCATTGCGCGATAATGGAGGATATATAGATTTGGGAGGTGATATTCATGACTTTATCATAAAAATGAATCCGGAATTCATGACTAAATATGTAGAAGGAGAGCAAACCTTGCTATATAAAATGAAATATCCTATAATAGTGGTTGACTACGAAAGGATATACGCCCCAACACCCGAAGAATATTATAAATATAAAAATGTAAAACTTGAATCAATCAAATCTATCGCCGTCAGTGAAAGTGATTATATGTTGCGTAGATATAGCTGGCCACAGGTAACGCCTGATACTCTTTACAAGCATTTCAGTTGCGTAGTCATGATAGAAACAGATCCTGACGGAAAAGTTATGGTCGACGGTGGAAAGGGGGTACGCAAGACAACAGTGCATGGATACGATACCCCGCAGGAATTCTATTCTCCGGATTATTCTGTAATGCCAACAGAGAAAGATTATCGGCGCACTCTGTATTGGAATCCAGCTATTCTTCCCGACGAAAAGGGGATGGCAAAAGTTAGATTTTATAATAACAGTAGCCGTAATACCTTCAAGGTTGATATGCAGACAGTGACTCCAACAGGAGGTTTAGGCATCCTTCCAATTGAACATAGAATTTTCAAAACCGAATAATTATGTCAATACTAACAAAACGCATAGTCAGTTTTTTTTTGTCTTTCCTAATGATGTTCAGTGCATTCAGTGTGCATTCGGAAAAAATCATTTATGATAAAAAGATTCCCTCTCATGAAATTGATGCGGAGGAGAATTATCTTCAATCCCTTTTTGCCAAAATTATAGATAATTCGCTTCCAAAAGAAAAGGTGTATCTTCATCTTGATAATTCAAGTTATTATAAGGATGATACATTATGGTTTAGCGCCTATGTCGTCAACTCGGATGGAAACACATCTGATGCAATAAGCAAAACGCTTTACGTAGATCTTCTTAATCCCGGCGGCGATGTCATTGACACGAAAGTATTAAAAATCGAGAATGGCAGGGCTAATGGCAGTTTTAAAATAAATTGCACCCCATTCTATTCCGGTTTCTTTGAGATTCGTGCCTACACCAAATACATGATGAACTTCGGGCCGGAAACTGCCTTTTCAAGAGTAATCCCCGTATTTGATTCTCCGAAGAATGAAGGAGACTATGAAAAACGTAGTATGCGAAAATTCGGAACGGGAAACTACACATATACTCGGAAACAACCGCAAAATGGTAAAGACATCAATATAATTTTTTATCCTGAAGGGGGACATCTGATTGACGGTATCCCAACAATAATAGCATTTGAGGCAAGAGACAAGAAGGGATATCCAATCGACATAACGGGAGCGATATTGAACACTAATCAAGATACAGTGGCTTCTTTCAAGACCTCTCATGAAGGCAAGGGAATGTTTAATATCACTCCGAATGGGAATCCTCTTTATGCCATGGTGGAATATAAAGGAAAAACAAAAAAACTAAAACTTCCTGAAGTTAATCCCAATGGTTTCTCATTAAGTGTCGATAATCTGACTAATGAGGATAGCATTTCAGTCACAGTCAATCGCGGGGGCATTTTCAATCGGATTGACACAATCGGAGTGATCCTTACAAGTCAAGGAGTTGTAAAGACTTATAGTGCCGTGGCATCATCATTCAGAAAACCTCTTTCTTTCTCTTTTGATAAGAAAAACCTTTCTCCAGGAGTTGCAGAGGTAACACTTGTCGATGCGAGAGGAAGAAAAATTGCAGACAGAGCATTTTTCAATATGCCTGATTCCACTAATTTCATTGACTTCAATTATTCGTTTGACAAGGATATATACAAACCCTACGAAGTAATAAACTTGACAGTGTCATCGACTGATGCGTTTGGCAATCCCGTCAATCATCCATTTTCTCTCTCAGTTAGGGATGGGAAAAATGAGACAGCATGGACGCGAGATATCTGTACAGATTTATTGCTGATGTCAGATATCAAGGGATATGTTGCCAATCCTTCATATTATTTCGAAGCTGCCGATAGCACACATCTCTCCAATCTTGATCTTCTGATGATGGTGCAAGGGTGGCGAAAATATCCATGGGAATCACTTATTGAAAAAAATAAGGAGAATCTTAGTTTCCAACCTGAATCTGAAGGCATTGAAATAGCAGGAACTGTGCGCAGTCTCACAAATAAGAAGATGCCGAATGTGGATGTGACAGCCTTTCTGATGAAAGGCGACAAAGAAGATGAAAAGTCGATCCCTCCCATGGACATGACCCGAACAGATTCTCTTGGGAAATTCTCTTTTACAGTCAATATTCAAGATCAATGGAAACTTATCCTCAACACTACGAGGAAAAGTAAGCTGATTGATAGCCAGATATCTCTTGATAAGAGCTATGTTCCTCATCCTCGTCGTTTCAAGCATTTCGAGATGGAAGCTCCATTGGCGTCAGATGGCGACTTAGCAGCAATGGCTAATAAGGGTCGGGCATCGCAAGCTGAATCCGTGGACGAAGAAGATTCCATAGATTCTTATCGGACTGGTGATGACAAATCTGTATGGCTTGAGGAAGTCAAAGTCACCCACAAAAAGAACTGGCTTGATGATGCAAGGGCGCAAGCTCGCAAGAGGGCTGTGGCATATTATGAAGTTGACGATGAAGTCAACTCCCTCAGAGACGAAGGGGAATATATAGATTTAGGATGTGATATCCATAAACTTATCATGAAACTAAATCCACAATTCACTCGAATTAATTATTTTGGTGAAGAACAGCTTAGTTATAAACAAAAGATGCCCTTGATTGTGGTGGATTATGAAAGAATTTCCGGTCCTACCCCTGAAGATTATTATCGGTATAAGGATGTAAGGCTGGAAGCTATCAAATCGATTTCAATTAGTGAAGATATCTCTATGAAAGGTAGATATTGTTGGCAGCGTATCCCTCCACTCGGGGCTGATAAATTGTATAGTTGCGTGGTGATGATAGAGACCTATCCTGATGGAAAAGTTATGGTAGATGGAGGTAAGGGAATACGAAAGACGAGCATACATGGATATGACACTCCCCAGGAATTCTATTCTCCGGATTATTCAGTGATGCCAATAGAGAAAGATTATAGACGCACTTTATATTGGAATCCCGATGTTGTCCCTGACGAGAATGGAAATGTTAAAATCAGATTCTACAACAACGGCACAAATACCATCCCCAAAGCAGATATCCAAACCGTCTCCCTGGATGGCACTATCGGAGCCGCAGGCAATTGCAGATAAATTGTAGATCGTAAAATGTTAATTCTTTATTTCTTTGCTCTTTATCGGAGTGAGATTTTAAAATTCACTTATTAATCCCTTTATTTTTAGTGTTAATTTGGTGAATTAAAATTAAGCTAATCTCTCAGCAAATTAGGATATAAGAGAAAAAATCATTATTTTTGCATTCAGAAATAAGAAGCGAGATGGCAACGATCTTAAAATATCCTGTTGGTATTCATACATTCTCAGAAATTATTTCGGAGAATTATGTGTATGTCGATAAGACTGCATATATATATGACCTTGTCAAAAAGTATAAGTATGTGTTTCTGAGTCGTCCAAGACGCTTCGGAAAAAGTCTTCTTATGTCCACCCTCGCTTCATATTTTAAGGGTGAGACACAATTATTCAAAGGATTGGCAATTGATGAATTGGAATCAGATTGGGAAAACTATCCGGTGTTTCGGTTGGATCTGAGCGGTGAGAATTTTAATCACCCGTCCCGTCTATTACAACGAATAAACAGATGTCTTAGCGATATAGAAGAAGAATACTCACTTACTTCTTCTGCAACTACTGTTGCGGACAGATTCGCAGTGCTCATAAAGCAAGCCTATCAGAAGTTTGATAAGAAAGTTGTGATATTGATCGATGAGTATGACAAGCCGATGCTTGACTGCCTTGATGACGATGATATACATGAAAAAATTAAGGCTGAGCTGCGAGGTTTTTATTCTGTCATAAAAGCAAGTGATGAATATGTAAAATTTGCTATGTTGACTGGTGTCACCAGATTCAGCAAGGTGTCAATATTCAGTGGTCCTAATAATTTAAGTGATATTTCTCTTCTTCCAAAATTTAATGGAATCTGCGGGATTACAGAATCAGAATTTCATCGTGACTTTTCAAGTTCAGTTAAAGAATTTGCAGAAGAGCTTGGTTATACTGAAAATGAGACTTGGAAACGTTTTAAGGAAATGTACGACGGTTATCATTTCGCAGAAAGAGGTGAAGATGTTTATAATCCATATAGTGTCTTGAGTGCATTCAATGAAGGAAAAATAAGTTCTTTTTGGTTTAGGAGTGGTTCTTCCAAGTTCTTAATCAATCTTATTGAAAAGCATAATTATCCATTGGATAGTTTGGAAGGAGAAAAAAGAAGTGAGCTGGCTCTTAATGGTAATGATAATGTTGACTCAGATTTGGTATCACTACTTTTTGAGGCTGGATATCTCACTATAAAAGATTATTATGCCAAGACGAAGGCCTATACTCTTGGATTTCCAAATCTTGAGGTATATGAAAGTTTTTGGGAATCATTATCTACCCACTTCTTCAAAGGTTACAATGGCAAATCAGCCTTAGATCTTTATAAGATTCTCAAAGATTTGAATGAAGGTCGACCGGAAGATTATATGCTTCGGATTCAGAGTCTTTTTGCAGATGTTCCATATTCTACTGACAAAAAAGATAATTCTGATAGAATGAGAGAGGGACATTTTCGCGATATGATGGCGATCACGATGAAGCTCTTAGGTTTTCACGTACGCACAGAAATTCATTCATCTTCTGGAAGATGTGATATGCAGATTCTTACTGATAGATATATCTATATATTTGAATTCAAGCTCAATAGCACTCCCGAAAACGCAATGGAGCAACTCTTGGCAAAAGGATATGCTCGTCCTTTTGCTGCGGATTCTCGTATAAAATTCCTCATAGCTGCCAATTTCTCCACTGAGACAGGTACACTTACTAATTGGATTATCGAAAAGCTATAAGCTTCCCCCATACACAACAATTTCTCAACTTTGAAGGTAGTATTTATGGCTTTCAGCTGAGCGATGAATTCATCAAGACATACCGGAGATATAAAATTTTTTCTTTGAGAGGTTAGTTTTTTTGCAAGTGAGGGGTCATATATATGTATGACGAATTTTGATGACATATCGCAGCTTTTCCGCTCTAATTACGCGTCGATGTATCGGCTCGCAATGCTAATACTTCGCGACGACAACATCTCTCGAGACATAGTGCACGATGTCTTTGAGTCACTGTTAATATCCGGAAAATCAGACGTCTCTGAAGCCTATTTGCGTAAAGCAGTGCGCAATAGATGTCTGAACCATATAAGGAGTCTGGCGGTCCAAGACCGAATGAAAGAAATGTATGCTATCGATGAGCAGGAAATATCAGATGAGGATTGGCCTGATGATGACACCATAGCTTTGATTCAGTCTGCTGTCTCCAATGATCTCACAGATGCTTGTCGCCGTGTGGTCAATTTGAGATTTTCAGATGGAAAAAGCTATCAGGAGATTGCTGATATTCTCCAAATAAGCAAAGTTGCTGTCTATAAGCATCTTCGTCATGCGATTATGGTATTACGCAAAAAACTTTCTCAAAATGGATAAAATTGACCGTTTGCTGGATGCAATTGAGCATCCTGAGCGTTACTCATCAGAGGAAATTACGGCTATGCTCCAAGATCCTGAAGTGAAAGAGACTTTTGATCTTCTCGACAAGACAAAATCAAGCCTCCAGACTATTTCTGTTCCGAATATTGACGGTGAATGGCAACGCTTCAAATCTGCCCATCATAGACCTGCGACCTCTCTTGGTTTTAAATTTAAAAATTTACTTTCCCGAAAAATTGCGGCAAGTGTTGCAATTGCTATTGTGTCGCTTACTGCTGTGGCAGCTATAGTAGGAATGAGTGTTCATTATCTTAATCGGCCGCAACCAGCATTGGTCTCCGCTGCAGAGGACTCTACTGTGGAGGTTACATCCACTTCTCCGGAAAATCTTCCTGGTGTTGATGAAGAGCAAGTTGCCACACCCGAAACTATTGTTTTCGATAATGAGTCTTTAGGAGTCATCATTGCTAAAATTGCAGATTTCTACGGTTATACTGTAGAGTTTAACTCAGAAAAGGCTAAAGATCTCCGTCTATTCTTTCGTTGGAACCAGGCTCTTCCTTTAGATGAAGTAGTAGAAAGCCTAAACAACTTTGAGCAGATACATATCTCTCTCGAAGACAAAAAAATAAAGATTGACTGATATTATGGCAAGATCAATTATGCTATTTTTTGCCATGTCAGTGTTATTCATGGCTCAAGCCGAGAAATTCACCTATCGTTTCCGTTCCGTATCCCTTCCGAAGGCTATTCTGCAGATTATGGAGAATCATCCGGACCTTGATATAAACTTTATCTATAATGAACTCGAAAATTATAAATCGAATGCTACTGTCAATGCCGATAATCCATATGATGCTCTTAAGCAGACCATCGGATTGAATCCGGTGACCGTGGTTAGGTCTAAGAATACCTATTATATCGAAGCTCTTCAGCATGGGAAATACATATATTCCGGAAGAGCTTTAGGTACGGATAACGAACCGGTTGTCGCTGCAACCGTCCTGCTCCTGACACCTCGCGATTCTACCGTTGTAACTTATGGTGTAACAGATATAAACGGTAGATTCTCGATTCCATGTGATCGTCAGTCCGTTATTGCGAAGCTTTCCAGTATGGGATATAAGACTACGTATCATTTATGTAAGTCTTTCAATGTCGGCACCATAATAATGGCACAGCAAGCCGTAAATCTCGGGACTGTGACAGTGGAAGCAGATAATTCTCACCTATATGCCGATCGTTCAGTCTATATCCCTATGGCTCGCCAGAAGAATGCATCTCAATCCGGGGTTGATTTGCTCAGTCATATGGCTATTCCGCAACTTGGATTAATCTCCGGAGGAAACGTCGTGACCAATGCCGGTAAAGAGGTTGCGGTATTCATCGATTGTTTGCCAGCTACTGAAAACGACCTGCAGGCGATGCGTACTGCAGATGTCAAAAAGGTGGAGTATTTCGTCTATCCGTCTGATCCCCGTTTTCAAGGACATCCTTTTGTCATAAACTTTGTCATGCAGAAGTATGAATATGGCGGCTATGTGAAGGCATTTGGTCATACTAATCTAATCAGTAATCCGGTTGGCGAAGTGTTGGCCAATCTTCGTTTGCAACGTAAGAATATGACTTATGATATAATGGGCTCGACATATCATTACGACCGTAATCATGAGGGCTCCGAACTCACTGAAACATATCGTCTCCCTCAGGAATCGGGTGAAGTGAAAGAATTCAAGCGATACTCTAACACTACATCTTCCAGAGATAAACGTAATTGGTATTTTGCAACTGTAAAGGCTACTTACAATTCTGACAATGCTCAGGCTTCAACCCAGATAAAAGCAAGGTTTGACTGTCAGCCTTTGTCAGAAAAAACTGGAAGTGTCTCATATGATACCCCTTTGTTTAGAGATTCTGAATACTCTTCTCAATATAATGAGCGGTCTCAATTTATTGCTTACGAAGGTTATTATTATTTCAAGTTGCCAAAGGATAATTCGGTTGTTTTCACTCCTGCCTACAGTTATTCTCATACTCTTCAAAACTCTCTCTATAAAGAGATTGGTTTCGAAGAAATATTAAACGGTGCATCTGACCATACCAATAAACTTTCCGGTAATCTCAAATTCAATCATAAATTCGGAAAGTATGGCAATTTGTTGTTTACGTTTAAAGGAACTTATGAATACAATCGCACCCGATATTCAGGTTCAGCTATTGCTCTTGACCATGCTAAATCTTCACGAATAGAGGCGGGAGTTGGATATAACATTACTATTGGTAAAGTGTATGGGGCAGCATCTTTCGCATGGGATTGGGATAGATTACAATTTGGAGATATGGTCGACCGTCCATCCACTCCTAACGCAAGTCTGTCGTTGCAATACGCTCCGAATGATAACAATTCATTCTCCCTTTCTGCCAGTTACGAATCTTGGCTCCCTTCTCCAAGTTTCAAGAGTGATAAGATAATAGACTCCACTCCACTTATGAAATATACCGGTAATCCTAACCTTGTGCCATCAAAAAGCTATGATTTTGATTTCACTTATACTTGGATTCCTAACAATAATTATAGTCTCAGTGCATTTGCCTGGGCGTGGATGGTTGGAGATAGGTATGTCTACGATTACGAGGCTTCCCCTTCAGGTATTCTCCGTACGATTAAGCAACCGATGGGCAGCTTCTTTCAGGGCACATATGGAATAAGTGGGTCTGCTAAATTCCTTAATCGCTCTTTGGTTTTCTCCGGAAGAATCGGACACCTATTGAACCATAATGGCGTCCCTTACAATGTCAATCATTCTTATATAAATTGGTATGCTCGCGCTCGCTATTATCTTGGTAATTGGAATTTCACTTTCACTTATTCTTCTTCTAATGGAAGTGCAGATGGCAGTATGAATGGTCTGTGGGCTTATGGTAAAAGTGACTGGTACATCACCGTAGGATGGTCTAATTCACATTGGAACATTCGCGGAGATATCTTCAACTTCACGAGATGGAATTATAAAAACGACCACTTCGTCATGAGAAGCAAATATTATGACACAGATGAAATACGGTTAGGAGGGAAAAGCCGGGCTTTCATTCAATTGGCAGCCACCTACACATTTGGATTCGGTAAGAAAGTCATGCGTGATGATGAGCCATCTGTTTCTGGCGCTGCTTCTTCGGGTATCTTGAAATAGTCTGTCTAAGATTATCTCGTTTCTGATATTATATTTGATTTAGAATTCGAAGCTCCCTTTATAAAGAGGGAGCTTCACTGTTTTTGTAAAAATGATCTACCGGACCATGCCCTTTGCCTATCTGGTATTTGGCTCCGGATTCGAGCGCTTTTGATATGTATTCCTTGGCTAATCTTACAGAGTCGTCCAGCGAATTTCCTTTTGCAAGAAATGATGCTATTGCTGAAGACAGTGTGCATCCGGTCCCGTGCGTGTTGGCAGTGTAGATCCGTTTTGATTCTAATTGAATCAGTTCTTGAGTCTCAGCATTGTAGAAGATGTCGATGAGCTTTTCATCTGATAAATGCCCGGCCTTAAGCATCACCGATGCGCCTAATTTGGATAACTCGATGGCTGCCTCAGGCAATTCATCCTGGCTGCGAATTTTTTTCTTCAATAGGACTTCTGCTTCTGGAATATTCGGGGTGATGACGCGGCTTCTTGGGATAAGAACGTCTCTTAGAGTTGCTACAGCTTCTTCTTCAAGCAAGGGGTCGCCGGAAGTAGCCACCATTACAGGGTCAAGCACGATATCCGTAATCTCAGGATATTCATCAAGTGTCTCTCTGACAGTCTTTATCAGATCAGCTGAATGAAGCATCCCTATCTTGACTGCATCCGTTCCCACATCGTCAAGAATAGAGTGAATCTGAGCTGCCACAAATTTTTCAGGCACTGGCAATACATCATAAACCCCCATGGTGTTCTCATCTACCAATGCCACAATTGCTGAAGTGGCATAGCATCCGCAAGCAGATATGGTCTTTATGTCTGCCTGAACTCCGGCTCCTCCACTTGGATCGCTTCCGGCAATTGTCATCACCCTATGATATGTTTTCTTCATATTTTCCATCTTTCCATATTATATGCACTTTCCCAAAACATCCATTCCATCTTCGTTGCCATCACGAAAGCTTCTGTCATTTGCTTTCTGATATCATCAGAGGTGTTGCTTGCCAATTCGTCGCATATCTCGATTGCCCTTCGGTTTGATTCGGCAAACGTCTCGTCTCCATATGTCTCTATCCAATGAAAGAACGGATTTTCCCTACTGCAAGTCTTTAAGATCTCTTCTCCAACCCGTTTGTAGACCCAAAAGCAGGGTAGGATAGAGGCTGCTTCTATTTCTACGGGTCCAAGTGATTTTGCTAACTCATATGAATTGTAAAGAAGAGTAGTCGGTGTGGCTTGGGCTTTAATTGATTGATTGCCCAAATATGATTCATGCAGCGCTTTCTCGACAGCGAATCCGTCTGTGGCAAATTTAAGGAAATCAGCGCTTTGTTCCTGATTAGGCAGACGAGATGCGATATGCGCGAGAACCCTGCTGTAGTTTTCAATATAAATTGAATCTTGCGCCAAATAGAAAAGAAATTTCTCTTTTGATAACGTGCCCTCCGCTAATTCCTTTACAAAAGGAAGTTCAAATATTGCTTTGATTGTCGGAAGAGCTGCTTCCCATGCCTCTTCACTCCATTTTTTACTCATAGTTCAAATACATTAAATTGTAAATTTTTGAGATCCACTGTCAGTATCTTTCCTATAAGAGTCTCTCCAAATCCACATATAAGCTTTATCGCTTCTGCTGCTTGGATTGACCCTATCATCCCCGGTAGTGTTCCTATTACTCCACCTGTGGATTTCTCCATATTCATCAGCAATTCCTTGTCGGAATATAGATCGGAATATCGAATACCGGAGGGGGCAAACGTCGATACTCTTCCTTCGAAGTTGCCAATTGCACCGTGAATCCAAGTTTTACCCAATTCCTGACAAATGTCATCGATAAGATATCTCGTCTTATGATTGTCAGTGCAGTCGATTATCAGATCATATCTCGATATGATATCCTGAGCATTTTCGGATGTCATTCCCTCTTTCCAAAGATCAAATTTTGTCTTAGAGGAAAGTTCAGAGAGTCGCTTTTGGGCCATTATCGCCTTTGACTCCCCTTCAGACTGTTCGCTGTACAGAATTTGTCTATGTAGATTGCTTATTGATACAGTATCATTATCGCAAAGCCCAATTCTTCCTACCCCCGCCCCGGTGAGATACAAGGACACCGGACTTCCAAGTCCTCCGAGTCCGATAATAAGCACAGACGCCTGCAAGAGCTTCTTTTGACCCTCTTCCCCAATCTCAGGAAGCATTATCTGTCGTGAATACCTTTTCATTTTTTATTGAGGCGCATAATTATGAATTATGCATTATGCATTTTGACTTGCTTAAGCTTGCGCGAAGCCAATTATGCATTATGCATTATGAATTATGCATTATTAATTATGCATTAATCAAAAACTTTATCCCAATCTTTCCAAACTACTTCATAGCCACCCTTCCGAATGGCATCAGCCACTTCACTCGGTGTCCTCTCATCGCTGACAGAAAATTGCTCGAGCGATTGAGGATATGTAAAGTAGCCTCCAGGGTCTGTCTTCGATCCCGCGCTCATTGATGTCACACCAAGAGCCATCATATTGTCGCGAAGAGTTGGATATTCTCGTGTGGAATATGATATGTCTACATCATGGTCGAAGATTCGGAATGCAAATGTCAGTTGACACAGTTCCTTATCGCTCATCACTACATTTGGTTGAAACCCTCCGGCTGCCGGACGCATACGTGGGAAGTTGACACTGAATCTTGATTTCCAATAATGCTTTTGTAGATAGCGCAAGTGGATTGCCATCATAGTCACGTCCGTGCGCCAATCCTCAAGCCCTATGAGAACTCCCATCCCGATTTTATGAAGTCCGGCCATTCCCATGCGGTCAAAGCCATTCACTCTCCATTCAAAAATTGATTTCATCCCGGCCGGATGATAGGTCTTATATTTATCCCTGTTATAAGTCTCCTGAAAACATACCACTCCATTTAGTCCGGCGTGTGTCAACCGCTCATAATCCTCTGTCTTCAGTGGCATCACTTCCATCGAAAGGTTATTGAAGAAGGGTCTGCAGGTTCTGAGCGCATCCTCTAAGTAGTCAGGACCGGCTATTTTAGGATTCTCTCCCGTCACTAAAAGCAGATTCTCAAAAGGTCCTAATTTTCTTATTGCCTTGCATTCATCTTCAATTTGATTCATTGTGAGTACCACTCTTTCAAATTTATTGTGATGATTAAATCCGCAATATACACAGGAATTGGTGCACGAATTTGTAATATACATTGGGATATACATCGAAATTGTCTTCCCGAATCTTTCCTGGGTATAGTGTTGGCTTAAGGCTGCCATCTGTTCAAGATAAGGGGTGGCTGCAGGCGAAACAAGTGCCATGAAGTCATTGATGTCAAGACGCTTCTTTGTCAGAGCCCTCTCCACATCGGTAGTCGTCATCGACATTATTTTCTGGGTGGTTTCCACCCAGTCATACTTTGCTAATTCTTCTGAAAACATTATCCGAGAAATGAGGTTAGAGGACTGCTGGCAGCCGCTATTTTTGATACTGTTCCAAGTCCGGCACAATAAGCCTCTCTGCCAGCTTCCACAGCTTTTGCAAAAGCTCTTGCCATAGCTACAGGATCATTTGCAATTGCTATAGCAGTGTTCACAAGCACTGCATCAGCACCCATTTCCATCGCTTGAGCTGCATGTGAAGGTGCACCTAAGCCGGCATCAATCACCACGGGTACGCAACTCTGCTCGATGATTATCTCAATCATATCCTTCACCACTATCCCCTTGTTGGTGCCAATTGGAGCAGCCAAGGGCATCACGGCTGCTGTCCCTGCATCTTCAAGACGCTTGCAAAGCACCGGATCTGCTTGAATATATGGCAATACGATAAAGCCATCTTTTGCAAGCTCTTCAGTTGCTTTCAGGGTTTCGATCGGGTCGGGGAGAAGATAGCGAGGGTCAGGATGTATCTCAAGTTTTATGAAATTTGTCTCGAATGCTTCTCTGGCAAGTTGGGCGGCAAACACTGCTTCTTTTGCATCTCTTACTCCTGATGTGTTTGGCAGTAGTTGGATATTGGGATGCAAGATATGATTGAGAAGTTCGTCCTCGCTGTTTTCGGTGTCAATTCGCTTTAACGCGACTGTCACCATCTCCGATCCGGAGGCTTCTATAGCTTCTCTCATGATGCGGTTGGAACTGAATTTCCCGGTGCCGATAAAGAGTCGGCTTGAAAACTCACGATTCCCGATTTTCAGTTTCTCCATAAGTCTATGATCGTTTTTGTAGTTTCTTCTTTATTGTTAGAATTAAATATGAGTCCCGATACTGCGACTCCATTCACTCCTGTTTCCCTTAAGGCAGGAATATCTTCAATAGTTATTCCGCCAATCGCAACTGTAGGAATGGTTATGCCCTCATGTCTGCAATAAGCCATGATACGCTCATATCCTGACAATCCTAAGATTGGGGAGAGCCCTTTCTTTGTAGTTGTGAAGCGGAAAGGACCAAGACCTATATAATTTGCTCCTGAATCATATGCTTTCTTCATATCATCCTCGGTGTTGGCAGAGGCTCCGATGATTTTATATGCTCCAAGGATTGCTCTTGCTTCTTCTACAGGCATATCCTTTTTCCCAAGATGTACTCCGTCTGCATCCAATTCTTTTGCAAGGTGCACTCTGTCATCGAAGATAATGATAGCTCCATAATTTCTGCATATGGGAATAATTCGTTTTGCCGTTTCTCTAAATTCGGCGTCGGATGTATCTTTCATTCTGAGTTGCACCCATCGGCATCCGCCGCGCAACGCATCTTCCAGTCCGGCGTCGGTGTGAGTTATAAATTGTAGTGTTTCCATTTTTGTTTTCCATGCCTCTGATAGCATTGCTGCTCCATCGAATCCTAATTTCTTAAGCGTTTCTAATCGAAAGTAGGTGATGCCTCCTAATGCATATACATTAGAAAGGTCTGTCTGCCTTAATTCATCCTGCGAGAATCGGCTTTGATACCCGGGTTTTGATATGCTGTCAAAAATTGGACTGAGTGTGACGTAATCAAGATTTTGGTATTGCCGTGTCTCTTCTATTGAGTGGCAACTCCGGCTGACAATCCCTGACCATCCTTCAGGAGGAATGGGATTTCTTTGGTTCAAATGCACTCCTCCAATATTGAATTTACTTGCCAATTCGAAATGATCGTGTAGGGATAGAAATCTGCGGTATTTTTTAGGAATTTGCTTGATTAACTCTTCTATCTGTCGCAGATTGGCTTTTGGTTTGCGTATATGCACACGATGCCATCCGCTGTCTATAAGACGGCAGATGGCATCGGATTCGCCGTGCCAAAAATTGGGGGTAGTAATGGCTATGAGTTTCATCAGCCCCCGCAGACTGCAGTGATTACGGTAATGTGGTCTCCATCGGCAAGCACAGTTGACGCCCAGTCTACTTTCCTTACCACTTTATTGTTTACCGCCACTGCCACTCCGGCTGTAGGTGACTGAATTTCTTTGAGCAGTCCCGTGACTGTCATTAGTTCGGAATCCGTAGTGAATTCCTTTTGATTTACAATAAGTTTCATAAATTCCTCCTTTCGTCGGTATTACCCGCGTCAAGTTCATAGGGTTTAATCTCAGCCTTTCATTTCAAGATGAAAGACACCCCTGTTAATATAAGATGTGGATGGAAAGAAAGCCTATCGCTCTCATTCCATCCACAAAATTAATACAAATTTCCCAATCCACCAAAAAAATATCAATTTCAAATAAAAGAAATCATCTTCATAAAACATCATTAATGCAATTTTTGGATGATCCACCCATCGAGCGTACAAGTCTTTGTGGAGAAGTTTGCTCCTATGATATATACAGTTCTTGGATCCCCTGAGAATGGATCGGCATATCCTTTTTCAAATATTTGATTGATAGC
This sequence comes from uncultured Sangeribacter sp., assembly GCA_964399005.1. Taxonomy (GTDB): domain Bacteria; phylum Bacteroidota; class Bacteroidia; order Bacteroidales; family Muribaculaceae; genus Lepagella. The sequence goes on along the minus strand of CAYNPB010000012.1, from coordinate 10,348 downwards.
TTCTTCTGGAGTCGTGTTAATCTTAAATTCAAAAATATATACAAATTTCGGAGTTAAAATCTGCATGTCGCATCTTCCGGCAGAAGAATGAATTTCCGTCCTTACATTCAGCCCCATCATCTTACATGCGATTGCCATCATATTCTGGAAATGAATTTCCTTATTCATTTCAATTTCAGAATTGGTGTCGGCAAATAGACTCTTCAGACTAAACATGAATTCATCGGGGTTCCCGTCATTCACCTCTTTTAGACATTTATGTAAGTTGAATGCCTTTGATCCATCGCTCCCTCTGAAGAACCGAGATGCAAGAGAATCCCAAAATGCTTTGTTGACCTCTTTATTCGGAAAGCCGAGGGTATATTCCTCAGAAATTGGATCGTAATCTTTTATAGTCAGATATCCCGACTGGAATAATAATGGCACAAAGTCACTGCTTGTGTCAGTGATGTTGCTTAATTCTACCTTAGTACGTTTTGCCCCATCCAATTTGTCGAGAGCATAGTTATTCTTCTCAATCAGTTTGATTAGATAATGTGGGGAGCCACTTTCATACCAATAGCTGTCGAGCATCATATCGTCAAAGGCATTGAGGACACTGAATGGATTGTAAATGCCCTCTCCGCTGGGAGCAAAAAGATATCCGTCATACATCAATTTGAATTTACTCCATGCATCATCCTCTGGAATACCATGAATTGTGGCAAAGTCTTTAATTGGCGCTTTGAAATTTTCATGAAACTCTGTTTCGCTTATGCCGCAAATAGCATTGTATTTAGGCAGCATTGAAATGTCTTTCAAGTTATTGAGGCCACTGAAAACATTTACCTTGCCAAACTTTGTGATGCCGGTAAGCATCGCAAACTTAATATATCTATCAGATGCTTTAATAGATGAGTAAAAGCCACGTAATTCAGCTTTCAACTTTTCATGAAGTTCAAAATCATGTAAGCAGTCGAGCATTGGCTTATCGTATTCATCAATTAGAATCACTACCTTTTCACCGTATTTCTGATAAGCTTGTTGAATGAGACTAAAAAAACGAACAGCTATATTTTCTCCTTCAGCTTTTATGTCATATTCATACTCTATTGTCCTGATGCCCGAATTGATGCATGCAATTAACTTTGAAGGATCATCATAATTAGTTGGACTCAGGTCGAATCTTAACACTGGATATGATTTCCATTCCTTTTCAAGTTTTTCTATAGCAAGACCTTTAAATAGTTCTTTTTCCCCTCTAAAATAAGATTCCAAAGTAGACATAAGAAGACTTTTTCCGAAGCGTCGTGGACGACTTAGGAAGATATATTTTCCATGTTTCGCTACTTCATATACAAAGTTAGTCTTATCAACATACTTATACCCCTCTTCGATAATTTCTGAAAAGGTCTGTATTCCTATTGGATATCTTATCAAATCAACCATATAAAATGATTTCTGTTTCAGTCTACAAATATACAAATTAATTTTAGAATTCCAAAATAACTTTACGCAGCTTCATTCATAAAAATATCAATACTTCAAGTTTCGCTTGGCCAACTATCTTGAAATGCAATCCCCCAGCACAAATCTATCGGTTTGTTTTGTGGAAATATTCCGCAATGTAGGACAGTTCATCTTTTATTTTTTCGATATATTTATTCCAGACAAAAGCATCCAACCCCATTTTCCCACAATATATTAAGATTGATAATTTTAAGCAATAAACGTTTGGCATAACTACCCCCATCTCTTTTTCTAAAACAAGAGTAGTCAAAAATCCTGATACGTTCCATTTAGTCTCAAATGGACGCATCTTATCCATCATCTTCTTAGATATGATAAATTGAGGATGGGCAGCTATACTGATTAAATTATCAGCCGGGTAAATATCAAATACGAGAGATATTCTCCATTTTGATTTGTTTTCTAATCTACAAACATAACAAGTTGAAGTCGGAGTTGATTTTTTGAGTCCGCAATCATCATTGAACAATGTAGTATGTTCAATCTCTTGCATACGAAGGTAATCTTTTAAAGATTTTGTTATATTGTCCATTGTATAAAATTATTTTAGTGACATTGGGGGTAAAAAAGTGGATGATTGAATAAAATATTAGAGTTTCGAAAAATTTCTGTATCCATTGTCCAGGATATGCAATGTAAAGCTCCTCCATCGGCAACTATAGGAGAAATATATATTGGAATACACCTTTTGCCAGAAATATTTTCTATTTGTTGGAGAGCAAGTTTGTCGGATGCAATATTGGCTATAGGAACAAGAATTGCATTGCGTAGTTCAAGATAATTTAGATGACACCAGCTGTTGTCGCGATATTGCTTTCCAAATTGGAGCTCTTGAAGATCAAATCTTTCGGATAGTGCTTTTCGCAAAACTTTTCCGAATTGAGGATCCATATCAGAATAGCAATTCAAGAGCAGTTTGCCGTCTGCTATGCTTCTCACCATTCCATCAGCATGACCATATTTTTCGTTGACATCCCATGGAATTAGAATCACTTCTGCATTGAATATTTCATCCAGTTGCAATAAGATTTCGTGGTGAGATAGCGTTGGATTCTCATAAAGGACTTTAGTGGTCATTATAACACAATCAGCACCAAATTTATCCTTGCATTTGATAATGTTTCCTCCATCGATAATGAGATTTGTGTGGTGGCAGATAGAGGAAGAAAGGACTTCACTTCCTCCAGACTCAAGGAATGCATCTCTGCAATTTGTAATATATTTTGAATCTTTTCCTTGAAGATAATCCGGATTATAACGATAAATCACAAATTCTTCGTCATGACGTTGGAAAGGCATAAAGTCGCGGACCCAAATATCAGCAGCATTGGGAACGAAATCATAAAGTTCATTCTCTGAATTAAGTGCAGATTCTATCTGCCACCATACTTTTTGGTATTTCTTGAGGCTTTTAAGCCAAGGAGAAAAATAATGAATTGCTCTCATAACATTGCGTTTTTGTTTTAACACTGCAAAGTTAGAGAGCAATTCACAAATAGACCGTATTCAAAACGGCAAACCTACTATTTAAGCATGTCTTCTGATATTTCTTCAGTACGAGTAAAACTCCACTTTCTTTCGTCTTTTACTTTCTTCCCATCTTTCTCTATTATTTCTTCCTTGTCATCGTATTCAAAGACATTCCTTCTTTTATCAGCCTTCACTGTTTTTGCGTCTGACCAAGGCTTATCTTCCCACTTCACATATTCGCCGAGGAAACCATTGAGGAAGTAATAAAGATAAGTAGATTGAGGATTTACTCGTTTTTGTCCATCTTGACACTCCATAAATCTTTGAGACTTTGTGTCATAAATCAAAAACTTCTTGCTTTGAACATCATAAACTTCATAAGCACGTATCAGCGCAGAGGACCTTAATTCAAGATCTTTGTTTTCGAAAGTTATATCTATTCCCGATGTATGCGCATGAAAGGCCATAAGAGGGAAATACGGCACTTCAAATTCGAATTCATTATCGTTTCCTTCATTTTTTTTCCTAAAGTATTTACCATTTCTATGATACACAATAGGATCTTTTGGCAGACCACTCTCACAATGACAGTAGAATTCAACAGTACGAATGAATATTCTATATCTTTCGCTTTTGGAGTCCCATACAGACACATATCCGCCATAAAGGAAAGATTTTGCGAGTTTCTTGAATTCATCTTCAAGCCCTTCTTCGTTTTTAAAAGAAGCATGAAAATTTTTTAATTTGTCTTCAAGTTTTCCCATAAAGATAATATATTTTAATTTTTTTTCTATGTGAATATCAGAATTATTATCATATTCATAAGCATAGAAAAATATTCAATCTAATAATATTAAAGCAAAATAGATAATTAACCTATACATTATAGGTTTTTATTAAGTTGTACAAACCTCTATGAGGGATTCAATCCAATTTCGGAATCGTGGGCACTTTTTTAGAATAGGATTCATTCCTATTTCCAAAGCAATTATATTTCCATACATAACTTTATCATAATCCGGAATAATTCGAAGTATCCTTTTGGAAGGTGCTCCTTCTGGAGAACTATTTATTTCTTCAGGATTTTCATAATAATCTACGATTCTCTGCAGCTCCGAAACATCTTTTTCATCAAAATATTTCTTGAATCCTTTGTCGGAAGAAAACAATAAAGCTTCAAATTCATGCAGTTGGATATAAGGATAAAATCTTCTGTCGTCAATATCTTTTTTTATGGCATTTTCCATTTCAGTAATGCGCATAAGGTGATTTGGAATATCGCCCCATACCTCTTTTCCCGGCAATTCAGGACATCGGAAAAAATCCACAAATGTAGTCACAATAATATCCGAACCCTGAGATTTTAATAATCTTTTGACATCATTCCGAAGATGCTCATAACTCGCAAACCCTCCTTTGTGACCTTTGCTGGTATGGATAATCATCGGATAAACATAAATTCCTCTATCAAGAAAGAACGGAGCCATAAGTTCATTTACGAATTCCTCTTCTGTCTGACCTTCAACTACAATATATAATCTTTTGTTCATGGTCGTCCTCCTATGATATTCTTCTCCCATAGTTCTCCCACCGAGTAGGCGTCAAGCCATTGAGAAAAATCTTGTTCGTTAAGTCGATGAAACGTCGACTGATTATCATCTCTCCCCACTACTATTAAGTCATCTAAAGTAAAATTGCTGATTAGCCCCACAGATTGAGTAGCAATGATAATCTGAGATTTAGAGGAAGCTCTTTTTATCATTGCAGATAGCTTAACCATAGCTGCTGGATGAAGTCCCAATTCAGGCTCATCCAGAATGATAGTTTCGGGCAGCTGCGTTTGAAGTAAAAGTGTTGCAAGAGCAATGAAACGTAATGTACCGTCGGATAGAGAAGAGGCGTCAAGGTACATATCGGAATCTTGCTCTTCCCATTCGAGTTTTATTCTTGACTCATCCGTCAACATCGGAGCAAGACGGAAGCGTTTAAAATAGGGAGCAACAGAATGAACCGTAGCTTCAATAAGTCTGTAAGCAGTTGGATCAGTTTGCTTAAGTCTTAACAAGACAGCCGGTAGATTAGAAGCATCATGTCGTAAAGTAGAATTATCACCTACGGGACATGGCTGACGCATTGGAGAAGTCCTGCTGGTATCATGAAAATGATATACAATAAAACTTTTGAGAAGATTGCGGATGTATTTGGCCCTATAATCCTTTTTATCAGCTATTTCAGATTCCTCGACGACCTTATCCCAAATCATTTTATTCCATGAAATATAATCCTTTGATTCAATTTCTTTTGCATTGAAATAATCTCCTGTTTCCTCAATATAAGCCTTATCTCCGACTCCCGGACTGAGAGTAAAGAAGAACGCATTTTTATTATCATAATCAATAAGGCCCTCAATTGATTTGGAATACTTTAATCCGCAATATAATTGAGCATTCATTCCTCCATTAGAAAGCATATAAGCGCCCAGGCGCTGGTCGTATAAAGATTTGACCAACTCGAAAAAGGTTATGAAGTTGCTTTTGCCTGCTCCATTCTCTCCGATTAATATGTTAATCTTTCGCAAAGGAATCAGTGCTTCACGAATTGATTTATAATTGCGTATGCCTATTTGCTCAATCATAATTTTTTATTCAATCTATACCTCAAACAATAAAGGTGCTATCAGGATATTCTTAAGTAGCTAATAAAAATTAATGTATATATAAATTCGAGATATTTTTGAGCCAGTCTGGCTGCGGAGGGAAGGAGCTTAGCGAGCTAAGCGACTGAGTGACAATGCCGGAATGGCCAAAAATAGCCGGATTTATATATACAAGATGACTTCTATAGAATGTGTGCATAAATCGTTTAAATTTTATTAGTTACTTATTTCAATTATATAAGTTTCACCTTCATTCCCGCAAATTTACACTTTTTTTCAATATTATGCAAATGAATTTTTTATTCTATATTCTCTTATACTTTCTGATCGTCAAATTCTATGTTGTATTTTAGGTAGATTATCATTAACTTTGCAAAAAGAATGAGCAAAACTATGAAGGAGATAATTCCATTGGAGGCTTTTCATCGGAGTGAAAGCGTAATGTTTTTTAAGGATTTTGAAAATCCTAATGTTAGTGTGACCTGTATGGTTGATGCTTCCGAGTGCTTCAGACGTGCAAAAGCGTTTGGCGATAAATTCTTTCATCATTACCTACATGCAATTCTGAAAGCCGTAAACGAAATCCGAGAATTGCATTATCGTTTTACTCCGACTGGCGATATTGCTTATTATGATAAGATTGATGTATTGTCTCCTATCCGATTGCCAGGACATGAATCTTTTACTACTTTACGATTTCCTTACATCGATGATAGAGCTACTTTCATATCTTCTATTCAAGATATAATCGAGAAAGCGGATGCTCAAACAAGTTTCGGAGAAGAAGAGAGTCTGGAAGAATATGATGTGGTATTAGTAAGTGCAATTCCAAATTTGGCTTTTACATCAATTTCCTATACGCAAAAACATAGGCATGGCAATGATTTTCCGTTGATAAATATTGGTAAGATGGAAGATGACGGCAAAATGCCAGTTGCTATCTGCGTCAACCACGCATTCATAGATGGCGAGCACTTAGCCCAATTTTACAAACTTGTCCAGAAATATCTCAATTCATAATTGCATAAGCAAATTAGTAATAATTCTTTGCAATCTTATATTTATGAAACAGATTCCTGATGATATTTTAAAGAAATTGAAAGCTGTCGCGAGAAGAATTGAAGTCGCAGCCGCTTTCGATGGCATTGGACATGAAGATTTTAATAAGGCCACTTCAGTTGTAAAGCTTGCTGAAATTTCGGGAATGTCAGAAAGGAGTCTGCGAGACTATTTTAAATCATTCTCAGGAAAGAGCCTTGTCAAATACGCATCAGAACGCAGAGCAGAATATGCAGCACGAATATTTCGGTTGTTTCCTACTATTTCAAAATCTGAAGCAGCACGAGCCTTAGGTTTCACTTGTCCGAATGGCATATATCATCTTATGCGCAAGAATGGAATAGATCAAATTGACTCACTTCAACATAACATTCATATAGAAGTTGAAGATATGCCATTCAGGAGAGAGAGATTGAAAGATTGCATAATGTTCTATCGACAAGAAGATATATATTATGAAGAATGCTCAAAAGTAACATTTGAAGAAGAAAATTGGGATACTATAGAGCTTTATGTTCACACTAAATTTCCTGGAGCAAAAATAGTAGGATATGTGGGATTTGCAATAGACAAATATACAATCAATGACACCGAATCCGGTATCTTTATATCCGGAATTCTATATCAAGATATTCCGATATCTGAATTAAAACCTGACATGATCGGAGAAATCGGTTGGAGACTCCTTCATGAAAGAACTTATGCTGTCTTTAAGCACCAAGGACCATATTCTCAACTGGACAATTTCTATTGTAAAGTATTTTCATCTATTGGGCAAACAAAAAACTTAAATATTGACATCTCAATTCCGGTAATGGAAAAATATCTCAATTCCCCATCCGATACATCGGAAGAGGAATTGATCACTGAACTCTGGGTGCCATTATTGGAATAATATACCATCTCAACAAATTATCAAAGAGATTAATGTTTCATGGTATCTTCGTGCCTTTGCGGCCGCTGAGTGAGATTTTTTTTAACTTACGAAAGTAGAATCCACGCAACGATGATGTCCAGTACCTCAGGAGATATGGTTTCTTCTATCGTGCCGTATTCGTTGACGGAGCCGGTTTGGCAATGTTGGAATAAATGATTCAATCCATCTAATGCCTTAATTTGATTGGAGCTGTTGGATGGTAAACCATTAGTAAGTGCATAAAGATTATTCTGATAAAATACCTGTGTGTCTTTTGTGCCATTCAATGCCAATACCGGACAAGTGATTTTATCTAAATCTTTGCGAGTGTCTAAAGAAAGAAAATACTCCATATATGGTGAAGCTGTCTGCCGCACTACGGCTTCAAGATTCTGTTTTAATTCCTTCTGCAAATTTGACTTTTCTAATTTTTGAGGTAGCGACTCATCTTTGTCAAAAGCTAACGAAAGAAGATTGCAATATTCATCTACTGTTTGCTCAGGAAGACCGGCTTGGCTAAGAGCAAACCTATTTTGATCCAATAGAGTCTCTTTCCCGGAAATTACCATTCCTGCAAGACTGATAATAAAATCCACTTTATTTTCTGCCCCAAGCATCAAAGCTATAGTGCCACCCTCGCTATGGCCAAGCACTCCAACCTTGTCGAATCTTTGACGCAACTTATTTATGCCCGACAGTGCATCATTCTTTAAGTCTTCCGTTGTGCAGTTGACCGCATCTCCAGTAGATTCTCCAAAACCCCGGTCATCATAACGTAATGAGGCAATCCCATTTCTTGCTAATGCATCGGATATCACAGCAAAAGGTTTATGTTCAAAAATCTCTTCGTCCCTATTTTGTAGACCGCTCCCTGTCACCATTATCACGACTGGAGTCTTTGTGCTATAATCCTTAGGCAATGTCAATGTCCCTTTCAATACAGCATCTCCATTTGTGAAACTTACTTCCTCTTGCGCATAAGGGTAAGGAGCTTTAGGAGTCTGAGGTCTTTTCATGACATGGTCGCCATTTTCTAATATAAGAGGAATGTTTAAGCCCCCTTGTGAGTAAACACCACGAATTTTATCAGTCTCAAATCTACCTTTAAAAGAAGCGCCGATTGCCGGAATACTTATCGATAAACTATCGCCGTCGGCTTTTAAGACTTGAATTGGCAGTCCTTTCACAGCTTGAGATGGAGAGTCAAGGGTGGGATTATTCTCGTCCAAGTGTAATACAATTGGAAGTTTGATGCCTGGAGCTTCCAGATTCCCAGACCAAACTCCGGTCTGAGAATTTGCCACTGCTACCCCTATCAATACATTCAATAATAATAAACTAATCTTTTTCATGACATTTAGAAATTTGAGATTTGACAAAGTCGACGAACTCAACTTGATTTTCACATCCGATGATATATTTTCTCCCGTCAGTCAATTCCATGAAGAAGCAGCAGTCTCTACTACCATAATATCCGAAGTAATTGCCATACATTATATCGTGGAAGTGCCCCCAATAGCCAAAAAATCCCCCACTGCCACAGAGCCTTATTCCTCCTGCCGAAGGATAGCATGTCTCTATTCGCACTATATCGTCATAAAGGAATTTTTTTGATTTTGACATAAGGCGATTAAGTACAATTTGGGAATCATCTGCTTCTACTGAAATCGGACAGTAATATAATCCTGATAAGACTGCACCTCCTACAATAATGCTATAAAACACCAACTCCTTCTCTGGGAGGTTTGTGAAAAATCCCACAAGGAAAATTATTAGAACTCCTGCTGTCAGTATTTTAGTAAGTTTGCTGAATTTTACTCTGTTCTTCATCTTTCTATATTAATCTGTTTCTTCAAGAATGAATATACTCTCAACCGGTTTGCCGAAATATTTGCTTATCTTAAGCGCCAACGGAGTAGATGGAAGAAACCGGTTTTTCTCAATGGCTACTATCGTCTGTCGACTCACTCCAACAGCTTCCGCAAGTTGCTGCTGGGTGATGTCTTTTTCTGCGCGTTCCACCTTTATTCTATTCTTCATCTTGACTCATTTTATTATATCGATGCATTTCAAGCCTGAAGATATAAACGAATATTATAGGAAGAAGTACAAGATTGGCAATTGAGAAATATAAGAACTTCGGTCCGTTGATGCAAATAGTACACACTATCAGAATACTGGCATAAACATAAATGGAATTTAAAAGAGAGGAGAGTCTGATTGATTTTGTCATCTCATCTTCAATTCGCTCTCGAGAACATACTATGAACAGCGCTCCGATTACTATACCTATTACTATAGCATCATTAATTGCGATTGATGCGACAGCACTTAGTGATATTACGTCAAGCAGTCGGAGGCATCCCGCAATGACAGAAAGCAAAAACACAACCCATCCGATTGGTTGAAATCTATGTGGAAAAAGCATATTCTTCATGGGCAAATCTATTAAAATGTTTTCACTTGCAAAGGTAAACAATATTTTTCAAATAGACAAGTATACTTTACATTTTATCCATAAAATTTTACACTCGTTCCAATTCAACGACCCTGAAGACTCTCAAATTTTATGAGATATGCACTAAGATAGCAAAGAATAATAATCACTTTAAGAAAATAAAGGATAAAGGAAAGAGACCGATGCCGGGAGGCATACGGTCTCTTTTGTTCGGAGGTGCCGCTTTTCAAGCGGCTGTAAGATTCGATATTCTATTAACGAACCTTGTCGCAGATAGCCT
>CAYNPB010000011.1:5500-33440 GCA_964399005.1 uncultured Sangeribacter sp. | reverse complement strand
AACCGGGTAAGGGAATCATACTCTTATAGTATTTTTAAATGAAAGAGCCGTGCAGCTTTGCAAAGATTTTCATATCGCACAATTTCTGCAAGTGCAAATTATTATCCTCCCCATGCATTTCAATTTAAGCAAGGTTCCTATTTAGTTGATTCAAGGAATTCCTCGCCCAAGCCACTCCACTTATGTTAGTGTGTAAGATAAAAAAGGAAATATCCATTATTTGTGACCTTTAGACAATTGCCCAAGTTCATCCTCCGCATTCCATACTCTTAAGGCAAAGCCTCCTCCAGGGGCCAGGTGAATACTTTTCTTCATGTCGCTATTGACTTTGAATCGCTCTATCTTATAGTCGCGGGCTTGCTTGGCAGCGTTCGGACCATCGCGGAAGAGCTCTACTTCAAAATCCTTTCCTTCCGGCAGGAAACTGAAGTCGAGAGTAAAGTCGCGTGGATTCCAGTCTGTCTGTCCTGCTACATACCATGCGTCCGGAGCCTCACGGAGCGTTACGATATATTCCCCCATCTTGCCATCTATAACTTTTGTAGAACTGAATACAGTGGGAATTTTTACGATGAAATCGGTGGTTTCCTGATTTTCGAGGTAGTTCGAAGGAGAATCCGCAAGCATCGTGAAGGGAGAGTCCTGAACGATGTAATTGGCGATCTGATGGCAACGGGTGCCTTGGCTCATCGGTGAAGAATAGATCGCTTTCCAGTCTCTTTTAGAGGCATTCAGCATAGCTCCCGGTGTGAAATCCACCGGACCTGCCATCATTCGTATGAACGGGAAAGTGACGTCATATTGCGGCATATCGACCGAAGGGTCGCTCCATTTCATCTCCTCCATGCCAAACACACTCTCAAAGTTCAAAATATTTGGATAAGTCCTGTTCAAGCCAGTAGGAGGATAGAAACCATGAAGATCGAGCATAAGTCCATGATTGGCTGCCGCATCAGCGATCCGATATGCCATCTCCGTTGCAGTCTGATCATTACGGTCAAGAAAATCCACCTTAAATCCCTTTATTCCCATCTCTGAATACTTCTTGCAAGCCTCCTCAAGTTGATCGTCAAGCACATTGAAGACGGTCCACAGCCATAATCCTACCCCCTTTTCCTTAGCATACGCCGTGAGCATAGGTAGGTCAATGGCAGGGACAGCGGTAAGCATATCGCCACTCTTGGGATCATACCATCCCTCATCAAGAATTAAATATTCTATCCCATTGTCGGATGCAAAATCAATAAAGTATTTATACGTATCATTATTTATACCCGCTTCGAAGTCAACTCCGCGCAGACCCCAGTCATTCCACCATTCCCAAGCCGATTTTCCCGGCTTGATCCATGAGGTATCAGCCACACGCGAAGGAGAAGCAAGGGTATACACAAGATTATTTACGGGCATCTGACGGTCATCAGTAGTGACAGCCAAAATTCTCCATGGGAAAACCTTCTTTCCCGGAGTCTTTGCAATAAACAATTCCTTTTCAGTGACATATTCCTGCTTTCGGCGTGGATAATAATCCGTTTTGGCCGGATAAGCTGCAAAGCGAGCGGAGATAATATTGTGCACTGAATCTACTGAAACAAACATCCCCGGATACCCTTCCACATCACTTTCCATTAGAGAAAGCTTGAGTCCATCGCCAAAATCCGCTACCACGGGCAGAAATGCGAGCAAAGGAGATGCTGATGAGGCCGGACCCACAGAATAATAATTCTGAAATGCCATAGCCTCAGGTTTTTTCTCATTTGTAGAATGAGCCATATATAATATTGGGTCTCCCTCCAGACGATAGTTCGCAGTCTCGGAATATATAGTCTGCTCCCCCTTATAATCGGTGGAGAATCGATAGGCTACACCGTCATCAAAAAGTCGGAAAGTCAAGATTTGGCCATTAGACAGGCTAACACTGAGCTCATTCCATTCGGCATTAATCTCCGGAGTGTGATGGAAAGGAGCTGTAATCCTCTCCTTCACCCCCTTCTTCAATCTGCTTTTGTCAATCTTAGGATATTTGGTCCTTGATTTGCCACCATCCGAGCTCAGCGATATAATGGAAGGGCGAAGCAGGGTTTTCCCCTCTCTTGCAAGCGAAATATGAATCCCCTCCAAGTCGTCTATATTAATTGAAAGCAAACCTGAAGGAGACACAGCTTGGACACTCTTAGCCGAAGCAGAAAATGTAGTCATTGCAATGCCAAGTGAGGCAAAAAAAAGTAATTGTCGAAAGATTCTCATGAAGTATATAAACTTGATTTTGGGGATTTAAGTCGTTTCGCCTACAAAATTAACAAAATCTCCCGCAAAATCAAAATATCTTTTAATGCAACACCACGCCAGATTTCATAATTTTTAGAGAAGTCCATTATCATTATCTTGTAAGCACCATCATGCTCTGCAATATTGGCAAATTGTAACCGCCGGAAATCAATTTTCTTAATTGCAACTTACAGATAGCAATTCTCTAAATTGCAACCTGTAGAGAACAATTATGCAAATTGCAATTTACAGACAACAATTATACAAATTGCATCTTGCAAATAACAATTAATATTATTATCTTTGCATTATTTTATTAAAATACCATATATTATGGAATTACTTGAAAAAATATATAAGAGACTTCTTGCTCGAACTGAAACTAATTTTTACCGATTCTTATATGACAAGATTGACTGGTCACAACCTTTAATTGGCATTAAAGGTCAACGAGGTGTAGGTAAGACTACTTTGATGCTTCAACGAATAAAGAGCACTGATCCGACTGGAGAAAAATCATTTTATGCATCCCTTGATAATATGTGGTTTGCAAATCATTCTCTGATTGATCTCGCAGAAGAATTGACAAAGCGCCGTATAGTCAACTTATATCTGGATGAAGTACATCGACTTCCTGAATGGGAGCGTCAGATGAAAAATATACATGACTCATATCCTGACCTGCATGTGGTATTTACAGGATCGTCTCTTCTCATCATCGACCATTCAATTGGAGATCTATCAAGGAGGGTTGCTATGCATTATCTTCCGGGTCTTTCTTTTCGTGAATTTCTTATTCTTGACGGGAAAGCAGATTCCCTCCCCCGGATTTCCTTTGCTGAGATTCTTTATAATCATGAAAAAATTGCTCCTGGCCTTTGCTCAGAGATAGATATGGTAGCTCGATTTCATGAATACATGAAAAAGGGATACTATCCCTACTTCAAGAACATGACCACAACTGATTATTATGGAAGATTGGGAAATTCAATAAGCTCTGTGATTGAATCTGACATTCCAATTGTAGAGAAAAAGATTGAATATGAGACATTGCTCAAGGCTAAACGTCTATTAGCCATTATTGCTGGGTCATTGCCGTATATTCCAAATATTACTTCGCTATCCGGCTTGATGGGCACAAGCCGCAGCCAATTGATACGACTCTTCGACTTATTGGATCGAGCAGGGCTTATTCGACAGATTTTTTTCGCAGCGAAGAGTCCAAAAAGCCTTGCCAAACCACAAAAAATTCTATTGAATAATTCATCTCTAATGTATGCCTTAGAATATCCTCAAATAGGAGCTGCGCGTGAGAGTACATTTGCCTCTTTAATCAGTGCACATCACTCTGTCGGGTTTGCAAAAGATGGGGATTTTATAGTTGATGGGCGTTATCTATTTGAAATCGGAGGCAAAGGAAAAGGCTTTGCGCAAATTCGTAATATTCCTGACAGTTTCGTGGTTGCCGACGACATAGAATATGGGTTCGGCAATAAAATCCCTCTGTGGCTCTTCGGCTTTCTTTACTAATAAGAACCCGGCATACTTGATAAATTGTCATACCTTTCACTGAACCTGAATGCCCCGGCAAATGTTGGAAAAGTAAAAACTGAATAAAACTATGAAACCACAGGAATTACTTGATTTGACCGGATTGGTGGCCATCGTCACCGGTGCCGGCGATGGAATTGGCGCAGGATGCGCCGAGATCCTGGCAGCAGCCGGCGCAAAGGTAGTCGTGAGCAACCGTACTCTATCGAAGGCTGAAAACATTGTCTCCACCATAAAAGAGGCTGGCGGAGAAGCCGCAGCTTGCGCATGCAACGTCCTCGTAGACGAAGATCTCGTCAACTTAGTCGATTTCACTCTCAATAAATATGGCAAGATCAACATCCTCGTCAACAACGCCGGAGGTGGCGGAGGTGGCACCGAAAGCCCATTTAAAATCGACCGTGCATACGTAGAGAAAATCTACAATATGAATGTCTTTGCACCGTGGCGTCTATGCCAGCTGACAACTCCTCATATGGAAAAAGCAGGCTACGGAAGCATCGTCAACATATCTTCAATGAGCAGCATCAACCATAGTCCGGGCATCGCCATCTATGCATCCACCAAAGCAGCCCTCAATCATATGTCGGCCAACTTGGCGCATGATTTTGGCCCGATGGGTATCCGAATCAACTGTGTCGGTCCCGGTGCCACACGCACTGCAGCCTTGGCTGGCGTCATGACCCCGGAGATTGAATCGCGTATGCTATCCCACACCCCCATACATCGTCTTGGAGAAGTCTCCGATATCGCACAAGCAGTGCTATTCTTCGCATCCCCAATGTCGCCATGGATTTCCGGCCAGACATTGATGGTGAATGGAGGAGGAGTCCAAACCCTTGACTAAGAGCCCATCTCAAATTTTTAGAAGAAGAGGAAACGCTTCCGTTTCTTCTTCTTTTTGTCTTTCTTCTTATCCTTGCTCTTGTCATCTGAGTCGGAGGCCGGAGAAGCATTTGGATCATCTATAATACCCTCCTTTATCAACAGAAGCGAATCGGCCGCCGTCAATTCCACCTCATGCATCTTGCCAAATATGCCTGCTTGTGGCAGCTGAAGATTCGCAAAGCGCGAATTGCGCACACCACGCTTGAATACATTTTCTATCTGCTCAATCAGATTGATCCGCGCATTATTCACTATATCTACACTTTCGATAGCCGTATCCTCATTAAACTTTGCGCCTCCGAAACGCACTTTATATTTCTCGGGATTCCCTTTTATTGTAATTCCGAATTTGAAAGGCAACGGAGATTTAAGCACTGAGAGATGATAGTCAAAATCCATATCAATATTGTTAAAGCCATACACACCTAAACGGTATCTGTCAATATTGAATGCAAACGGATACACTCGCATCAGCCCGTCGGCTATCGTCATGTCCACATTAAGGCTATGTATAGTATTGTCTGCCTTGTCTTTGAATCCGAGCCATTTCCCAAGCGTCCTGTATTTTTTCGGGTCAATGAAAGCCAGGTTGTCACCAGTTATCTTTACCGCAGCATTCAACGAGGGCAAATCGATATTCATACCCTCATCTATTCTGCAAGTGGCCGCTACATCTGCCCCTATCATCCCTGAGAAATCATGCATGAGCGGAGTTATTGAATCTATAGCTGGAACAAGGCTTACAAACTTTGCAATATTGAAATCCTTCACTTCCAATCCAAAACCGAACTGCATATTTGCCACTTTCGGCGCCGAATAGAGAGCAGAAATCGCCAGATTCCCGGCATTGGAATTTGTCCTGAGGTCATGCAGACTTACTCCCCCATCATAAACCAGCACATCGCCCCCTATATTCTGCATATCAAAATCGCTATAGAGCAGATGCTTCGCATCCAACCTTAGATTCGCATCGATATTCACCGGTATCAATACCGGAGATGCACGTCCCGGTCCTTTCTTCGAAAGCTCGTCAAGTTTGGATTGCAGCGAAGCGTCATCCTCAGCTTTCATCCCCTTTATTTTGCCATGCTTTCGCTCGTAGGCATAAGATGCCCCGGTGAAGACGGAGGCCGACAATTCATTGATATCAATCGTGTCGCAGCGTAAAGTAAAATTCCCTTTCAGGTCATTTTTCCTATAAGCCGTCATCGCTCGGCTCACATTCGTCACAAGCCCTGAGAATGCTATGTCAGAGCTCCCTGCCTGAACCGATATATTGGATATTCTGACAGTGTCATTGTTAAATTTTAACGCCACGGTGGAGATTCTGTTGCGCAGGGGGAATAGGGGCGTGAGAAGATGCGCATTGTAGGTGTCGACAGAGCCGCTCAATCTCCACTCTTCTAAAAATCCCCTGAATTGTGGCGTGATATTCCACACTAATAGTTCTTCATCTCCCGCATCAATGTCGCCATATACTCGTTTGACGTGTTTGCCGTGAGTACGTTTATAATAGACATATTTATACACATCTCTTGGCGAAATATATGCATACTCTTTGCGCCCGGCAGGCTTTTCTTTTTTCGTCCTCTTATTTGCAGTTGTCTTCGGAGTTGACTTTGTAGGTGTCTTATATAAGGAAGCCGTCACCTTAGTGTCGTGTAGAAGCACCCTGTCGGAAAGACTCCCTGCAGATACATTTCCAATCTTGAGATCAGTCAATATTTCAGGTATCTTTCCATTTTGCTTTAGACCCTGCACCCCGACTTTCCCTTCGATATCACGTATGCGGGCCCCTGCACTGTCAGTAATGGAAATAATATTGAATCTCCCCACTTTAAGGTTGCCTAAAATTGGCAACATCCTTGTGCTGTCAAGACGCTCCTTAGTAGACTTTCGTGGATCTTCAATCCCGGCATGAAGATGTATCGACCCTAATGCCAGATCGACACCACTCACAAGAATAGTGGCGGTGTCTACCGCGATTTTGGTCTTCAGCAGCGGCAAGTTGCCAACAATTCTCTTCGAATCTAAATCAATTCTCGCCTTGCCGATCTCCACTATCTTGGTAGTATCGGCAGAAAGGAAATAGATGCCGTTTGCATTCACCACTCCGTCAGCAACGAGCCGATGCATGCGCTCCGGCTTGAACATAGACACACTCCCCTTTGCTTTCAGCTTGGCTGTGATCACTCCCGCAAGATAGCCCGGTATCTTTTCAAGCAAAATTGGCGGAAGATCTCTGAAATCAACATCCCCGTCCACATCCGCCTCGAATGTCGGATCAGAAATTGGAGTCGTAAGCAACGCTGAAAGCTTCAACTGAGTTCCCTGGCCATTTACCGTAAATCGTTTCAGGTCCACCACCGTTTTATCCGGAAGATTATTTTCTGTATTGACCTTCACATCAAGCGATATGTCTTTCAGCCTGGCCTTCCCATAATCCAGATAGGAAGGAGGCATGCTGAGGCTTATAAGAGCCGTAGGGATGGTATCTGTAGCAAGATTCATTGGCTTCAGAAGCTCCACCTTTCCCCCGATGGAAGCATCTGTCGAAAAATATGGTGCATAGAGTCGGTGCGCCTCCTTGATAGAATCAGGAAGCAAGGAAATCAAATCAGAGATAGCTATCGGCTCGATCTCCACCTCTCCCTTTCTCACGATAGGACTCTCATTCAAATCTATTTCTCCCGATACCACAACCTTTATGAAAGCCCCCTGCAGTTCCATTTCATCCATCGCCACAAGTCCGGGGTTCGACGGGTTCCAATACACCTTTCCGTTCACTCCAAAATTAATCTGCTCGAGATTTGTCATCAGAGTAGCCTGAGGCGATGTCACATTACCATTTATTTTCAGTCGGTAAGTAGGTTGATCCTCACCCTCTACAGCAGCATCCGTCAGCAATAATACGGAAGCGGAAG
This sequence comes from uncultured Sangeribacter sp., assembly GCA_964399005.1. GTDB lineage: Bacteria > Bacteroidota > Bacteroidia > Bacteroidales > Muribaculaceae > Lepagella. The sequence goes on along the minus strand of CAYNPB010000011.1, from coordinate 25,812 downwards.
TGGAGTCAGCAGCATTGTAAAACCTTATCTCTTTTGGTTTGTCGAGCGAAAAACGATCAATCCTAAATCCCGGAATCTTTTTCTTGTCGGTATCCGGCAGCGTATCAGAAGGCAAATTTATAATATCGTAGTTTGCTTTCCCATCATGTGCTATCACCATATTGACGCCAAGTCCGCGAAGCACAACATCGTGCAATGCCAACTCGTCATTCACTATAAGGCGTTTTAGATCCAGAGAGCCCGACATATAGTCGAGAGTCACCAACGAATCCGCATAATTAGGAAGCAGGCCACGCTGTTCTGCCGTCAGGGAATCAAAAGCGTGTGATATCACAGAGAGGTTCTCCACCTCTACAAGCAAAATCGGCACACGTGACTGGAAATTAAGTTTAAGGCTCCCCAAAGTAAGATGCCCGTCGATATATTCATTGGCGATCTTCTCCACAAATGGAGCAAGACGCTTCGAATCAAAGAACTTGACAGCGCACAGCAGCAACACACCCGTGACAACCACAATTGTCAAGAGAGTCCACCCAAGCACTTTGAGCACCCGCACTGCCACACCACCTTTTCTTTTCTCGCCCATACCGACATTAATTTTAGGCCAAAGACTCCGTCACGACCACAAAATTATAAATGATTATCGAAAGAGCAGTTTCGCCCGCACATTTACAATATACCAAATTTTTTAGGCTTTTCCTGAATGATAATCAAAGTCACTGACTTATCTCCACATTCTATTATAATATTGCCTGAGCGTTCTGCCTTTGTTGAATTTTTATTGGCTTCCACCACAATTTCGCCTTCATTCTTCGAGCAGGACACCCACTCCGGCTTTTCCTTTATTGACCAGTCCGGATAGTTACAATCCACCTTGGCCTTTTTAAACTCTCCTCCCTTTGCTTTAAACTTTAGATATGACGGATCAAGAGAAAGTTTTACATCTCTGATTTCAGTCTTCTTGCTTGCAGGTTGGGTCTTAGTTGGAGTAGTCGCATCCTTCGATGAAGGCTTCGAGGCATCTTCTTTCGACTTCTTGTTAAGTTGGGCTATGATATTCTTACATGATTTGATGTGTTGATCACACAAATCTTTTTTTGCCTTCGAATCATAGCATACTTTTGCTTTCTGAAAATAAGAAATTGCCTTATTCTGCGAAGCCACCGTCATAGTTTGCTGAAGTTTCACTCCGCTATTGAAAAGTTTATCACATGACGATTGAGCAGCCGCAGGCAATGCTATTGCACACAGCAATATTATAATAAGAATTCTTAGTTTTTTCATTTTTAGATTGGTCATTTACTGGTTCTCTTTATTATCTTTAGTTTGATATTTTGCCACATCAATGATTTCGCTTATTGATTTAGCTCTATTCTTAAATTCTCCGGCTATTTCTTCGTCATCGGAGAAAATATCTGCTTTCTCATTCAGTGAGACAAATGCCGAATATAAATTTTGTCCGACTTTATCCAATTTCTTATTTGCATCATCCTTCCATTTGATAGAGCTTCCATCTTTAAGCTTGCACTCAGAAGCCTGAGTATATATTTGATATGCTTTGATGTATGCTTTTTCATAGCCTTCATCATGGGCGTCCCCAATGTTTACCAAACTGTCGCCGGTGATAATATAAGTTTTAGCCAACGCCTCTATTGAATCATTGTAGGCCATTGTCTGCTGGGCGAGAAGCTCTTCTCTTTCTGCCTCTCGTGTTTTTGAAGCTGTGATTGTCCCGATCACTATTCCCACAATAACTATGGCTGCAGCAGCGATGATGAATACCTTATACTTTTCCCAAAAGCTCTTGTCGCCAACAAACTTTATTTTTTTACCTTCAAGTCCTGCCTCTGCATATTCTTCCAATTGCTCTGCAGTAGGGCGTTCCCAAGGATTTGTACGCAAACACCGAGCTATCACCTCTTTCAATTGAGGTGAAAAATCCCCTTTCAATTCCGGCACTTCTGCGCCTTTCATTTGTATAAGTCCCCCATCATCACCAAATGGGGTGTCACCCGTTAGCATCTCATATACTGTCGCACCCAACGAATAGATATCATTGGCCATTATAGGCGTGTTGTCTTTGCTAAACCGTTCAGGCGCCATATAGGCTATCGTTCCGGCCGAACTGAAAGCTGCACTCATACTTTTCCGGAGAGTTGACTTTACATGCGTGCTGACTCCGAAATCCGTTATCATAAAATCGCCATTCTCACCCACCATTATGTTATCAGGTTTTATATCCTGATGTATTACCGGTGGATTCATCGAATGCAACCATGCCAACCCGCTTGCCACATCCCGAAGCAAACGCCATGCATCTTTTTCGGACATTTTCCCGATATTCTTCATTATGCTTCCTTGCTCGCAAAATGGTAGCACCAAGAATGGCTTTCGTTCGCATGAATCATAGAAAAGGGGCTTCAGTAAGTTTTTATGATTTGCATTCACCACCAAGGCGAATTCTCTGGCAAACACATTTAGCCCCGCATCATCCAGGCCAGTAGCCGGCGCATATATTTTCAAAGCAACTTTTATATCAGTCTTTGTGTCTTTCGCGAGCCATACTTCAGAGAAGTTGCCCCTTCCAAGTAAGCGTTCAAGAAAATACCTGTCATTAAAAAGATTATTCTGTTCCATAATGCTTTTTCTTCAAATTAATCTGAATGAAGTTTATTGTCTCAATGCGTTCCATTCTCCTTTAGCATCATTCCATGTCTGATAGCCAAGAAGGGTGCCCGACTGATTGAAATAACTGAGCTTTTTCGGAGTCGTGCCGGTCGGATCATAATCTATTTTAAGTTTGGAAACTCCGTAGAATTTGTCAGACTGTCTGCCATTTTCATCGCATACCAGCTGCTCAGTCATTCTGTTCTTGTCATTGTATGTCCATTTCTCAGTCTTAAAGCATTTCGACTTGTCATAATATCTCGCCTCCAGCCTATTTCCATGGCTGTCATATTTATTTTCCAGCTTCGCAAATTCATTGCTTCGGCTTATCACCGGATTGCCATCCACACCCAGATACTCCTGAACGAGAACATTTCCTCTGCGGTCATACTCAGTCTTGAGCATAAAGAATCCATCTGACGACAGGCGTGGATTTCCATAGCCGTCATAACATGCGATTTCAGCCATATTGCCCCACTGGTCATACTTCACTCTCCCTTCCGGATTTACGTCTGTCCCCGCGAGCGGTTTTCCATCTATTCCATAGTTATATTCAGCTACCACACGGTTCATTGCATCAAATTCCCGCACCCTGCGGTGAGTTCTCTGATTGTCTACACCGGCAGTGCCATCAGCCTTCCAGTTGGTGCTTACTACGCAATTGCCCATCTGGTCATACTCATTCCTCACCAGTGAATATGGTGCATTTTTTCGATTTATTTTCTTACCCGACAAGTCTGAAGTCCATTGTGCCACAATTCTGTTATTCACATCATATTCGTAGTGATCTACGGACGTGCCCGGTTTCAAATTTCCTCCTACAAGCACATATTCTTCAATATTATTGCCCCTATCGTCATATTTACGATGAATGTCATACACCAGACGTCCCTGCGTATTGAAGTCTTTTATCTCAGTCAGCATGTTTGTCTTAGGGTCATATATATATTCCACCTTTGAATATCCTTCTGTCGACACGGTAGGCTTTCCATCGACGTTGAAATACTGGAATGTCTTTTGATTGCCCAGTTCATCGTATTCAATCGTATATCCCGCATATAGATCCCCACAAAGCACCGGCCTATTATCCTTTCCTAAAAAGCTGAGTTTCGTGACGGCTCCCTGCCTGTTGTATTCAAACAAATTGGTCGAGACAGTTCCATCCGATGTAGCCGGCATTCCGGAAGCATCTGCAAAACTCTCCTTCACCATATTGTTCAATTCATCATATTCCAGATTACGTTCATGATAAAATCCATCGGCCAACGTCGGACGGTCATCCTTGTCAAAAACTTTGACACTCGTCATATTCCCTTTGTCATCATAACCGCTCACATATTTGAACACTCCATTCGACTGTTCGAGTGGAAGATCGTTCTCATCATAATAACTGAGCTCTAATATTTGGCCTCTGTCACTCACCGACATTTTCAAACTGCTATAGGTCTCATTATCGTATGTGTATAGAGTAGGCTGATCATTTTCATCTAAGAAAGCCCTCTCTATGATAAAGCCATCTTCATTATGAGTATCTTTCATTCTGACAAACCCTGCTTTGCTATAGGCCGGATTCCCATCTATTCCGATGCAGATTTGCGCTATTCGATTTCCCTGATCATCATATTCATATTTGAAGCCGGATACGCTAAAATCTGTTCTTATAGAGGGTTCCCCTTCCATGTTGTAGTACATCTCTGAGATCCGGTTGCCATATTTGTCATAACCTAACTTCACGACACTGCAATTATTCCCGTCGTGAGCCCCCCCTCTTTCTGCATTCAAGTATGTCACTGACGCCCAATTATCGTCATTGTCGTAAGTATATTCCCTTATTGCAAGTCCATCGGAGTTGCTTGTGACATTGCCGTCTGCACCGATAAACATTTCTTCAATCTTACGCCCCTTGTCATCATATTTATATCGCGAGCCGTAGATATTATCTTTATCGCATGCAGGCACATTCTGCAATCCGACATACCTCAATTCGGTAAGCCGCCCATCTTCATCATAACTTAACAGATAGCGCGATATCCTGCTTTTCTCATCCGCTAAGGAATTGCCATTCTTGTAAAGCACATTCGTATTGGCATAGAGATTCATTTCCGTGCCATACTCATCTGTTTGCCTGAAAGTCGCGGTCTTAAGGCTATCATCATAGTCTTTCTTAAACAAGACTTTTCCATATGCATCAGATATGATGACGTAGTCTATCTTGCCACCGTCCGTATAAAAATACTGCACATCTGAATATCGGCTTGCCGTATGCTCAGTATCAGTATGTGGTATAGTTTTCCCTTTTGCATTGACAAGGGTAACGCGCCGGAGCTTGTGCTTGTTGTATTCAAATTTATAACTTTGGTCTCTGTGAGCCACTTCACTCTTGCTTAGGCGCCCGATTCCGTGCGGTACTCCCCAATATTCTGCATAGTCCTTATAGTATACCACCTTGGTCCGATTGTAATCCCAAAGGAATATTCCAAGACACATCAGCACGCATAATACTCCGGTTGCTACAATCGCTATCAATTTCTTTGAAGAATGCTTCACCCACGACCCCGTCTCCCGATATAAATCTATCTTTTGGCGGATTTCATTAGCCTTCATTCGCTTGGAAGGATCCCTATCGAGACAAGACAGGATCATATCCTTCACTACCGGTTGAAGTTTTGGTAATTCCGGAAGTGGCTCACCCTCTGCCTGCAAAAGTCCGCCATGATCCCCATAAGGAGGATTTCCGGTCAGCAATTCAACGGCAGTCGCGCCAAGCGACCACATATCAGAGGCGCTCGTCGTAGAACCCTCAAAGCGTTCAGGTCCCATATAGGCTCGGGTGCCACCCGACGACCCGTTGGAATTGAATAGTCCACCTTTGGAATTCACACTGATTCCAAAGTCAGTCACCATATAATTGCAATTATCATCCAAAAGGATATTGTCGGGTTTTATGTCCTGATGGATTATATTGTGATCGTGAAGATATTCCAATCCTGACGCCACATCATGGAGAAATGAGATAATATCCTCCTCCTCCATTCTCCCGGCCATGCCGCTGCATGAGCCGTTCTCGCAATATTGCATTATCAAATAGGGACGCCCGTTGCAGATATCGTAGCCGGTCGGTGGCAGCAGATTGGAATGCTTCATATTGTAGACGGTAGTGAATTCCCGCTCGAAATTCTGCATCCCGTAAGAATCCATCTCAGAATGCTCCGAGAATATCTTCAGTGCCACCAGCAGATTATTGGCTCGCGTATCTTTGGCAAGCCACACCTCTGCTGAAGCCCCTTCTCCAAGCGACCTCACCAGAATATATCTGCCATCAAATAATTGTCCTCTATTTAATACTGACATAATCTTATCTTAAAATAGTGATTTAGATGAGCGAGAGCACATAGATCAGCCAATATATATTGCATATAACGCTGATAATAAACCATACGGCTCCTCCGATAGCCCAGTTTTTCTGTATCTGCCTAAACTTGGCAAAATCCGTATATTTCCCTGAGCGCCATGCCATTTTTGATCCGTTAAGCCCAAGATAGACGGATAGGCACAAGGTTGCCACCTGTCCTAAATATGGCACACCTGCAATTAGAATAATAAATAATGGCCAATAGATGCCATTGAAGACACCCCACAGCCAGTTGCAAAAGAATCCACCCCAATTCCATCGTTCCAACTCGCTATCTATTTCCGATTGTGAATATTGGTTTGCCTGCCCGAAGTTAGCATCATTATTAGCTGGAAATCCTCCGATGGAGTCATGACGATTTCTGTTCTCAAACTGCTCTGTTTTTCTGCCTTTCTGTTGAGCTTCATAAGCACTCTTATTGACAGTCTTTCGTCCTACACTCTGACCACCCTCTCCCCTCACATTGCGCGTCACTGTAGGGCGCTGTTGCAATGGAAAGAAACGCTCTATAACTTCCCACTCTAATGGATATACATTTGCCAAAAGAATGTCATCGCCGCGGTAAATTCCTACCGAAGTGTTCTGAATCTTCTGGCCATTTATTACGGTCCCATTCGAGCTGTGGTCTATGAATGTCAACATACCGTTCTCATAGACTATTTCTCCATGACGATTGCTGACCGTGTCCCAACGTTCATCTACATGTATGTCATTCCGGGAGTCACGTCCAATTGAAATTCTATATTCGTTCATACGCAATCATTTTGGTATTTTTATTGTGTCTCCCGTCTTGAGCTCTTTGTTGCTGTTGATCTTCTGCAAAGTCTCTACGTCTGTATTAAATTTCTTGGCAAGACTGAAATAAGTGTCACCGCGTTCCACCTTGTAGGTGCGCGTTGCGATCTCTCCTGGCACTTCTCTCGGCTCTGCATCCTTAATGTTGCCGATTGGCGTCAGTTCATCTCCATCTTCTTCCACCTCTTTGGGCTTGGGAGATTCTTCCTTGTCAAATATCGAGCGAGTAGGCTGAGGTTTTGGTGCTTCCTTAGCTTTTGGCGTTTCCTTGGCTACGGGAGCAGCTTCAGTCTCATCCTCAGGAGCAGGTTCCGCTTGAGACTCTCCATCGGACTCAGGCGCTTCAGTAGCCGGCTGTTGCGCAGTTGATTTCATTTCTATAGCGGCTGGAGTGTCTTCCGGTTGTTTGGAGTTGTCCTTATCCCTGAGACAAAACCACCATATTGCACCTCCGATTAAGATGAGGGCCACGCAAGCGAGTGCTATATAAAGCCATAGCTTCGACTTAGAGTGTCCTCCGTCCTCACCTTGGATAAGAGTCCTCACAAAGCCCCCTTGATTCCCATTGTTCCTCTTATCATAGTCTAAAAAAACGTTAGGATCACTCTCCTTTCCGCATTCCAGCACCTGACATAAGCAAATTGTAATGTTGTCAGAACCTTCAGCCTCACATGCCGCCGCGATCAATTCATCCACAAGAATATCCATATTTTGCTCGTTGGCATGCATGATAGCCTCTATCTCCTCGTCTCTGATCATTCCGCTCAAGCCATCCGTACAGAGCATTATGATGTCATTGTCACAAAGTTCATAAGGCTTAAGCAAAGATTCAGGCTTAGCCTTTGTGGAGCCGTCGCTCAGGCATCGGGTGATGATATTGCTGTCAGGAAAATCAAACGCCTCTTCTCGGGTAAGAGAGCCTTTATCTATAAGCCCTTGTACGTATGAATGGTCTTTAGATATCTGATGCAGTCCCGCCTCGGGATTATAGACATAAGCCCTGCTGTCTCCACACCATGAGACGTAGAGCTTCCCATCAAGGATCCAACCGATCACGATGGTAGTGCCCATTCCTTTCGTCTCCGGATTGCGCGCCGCCTCTGCCTTTATCTTTGCGTCAGCTGCAACGATGACGTCATTCATGTATTTTTCAATAGTGTATCGAGTCTTAAGGACATCCGCGGTCAGACGCTCCGGAGAAAAGTATTCCCGCACTGTCTCTATCGCCAGTTCGGATGCCACTTCTCCGGCATTCATGCCGCCCATTCCGTCAGCAACTACTATTAGAGCTCCCTTGTCGCCAAGAGTACACACTTCATTATTTATCCATCTCATCTGATCCTTCGAAAGGTCAGACGATGCCTGAAAATTATCTTCGTTATTCGTTCTTACGAGTCCAACATCAGTCTTAGCCGCAAGACGGAACTTTATCCTACTCATTTTTTCTTCGACGATTTAGGTTTCTTTTTCTTATTCTTACTATCCTTGTCATTATCTTTGACTGGTGTAAGGTCTCCATCTTCTCCATTTTCTGAAGGAGTCTCTATTTCTTTTGTTTTCCCGTCTTGGGTTGCAGATGCCAATCCAAAATTTACAGGTTCTAATTTCCATTTGCCTGATTCTTCAACAATAAAACCGGTAAGATCGAATTCCACAAGCCCAACACTTACTACCTTTGCACTGACATATAATCCTCCTAAGTATGAGCTTGAAAAGTTAGGAGCATCAATGCTAATCCCACTATTAGAAAATTCAACTGTTTTTTTTGTTATGGTGTAATCTAAAACTGCTGACCCCTTTGAATCTTTACTTTCAGATTTTTTCAACCATACAATCCAATTGATATTATTATTATTTTCTTCTGATAGAGTGAGTCCGTCTATCCTCTCCTCTCCATTGCCTATGCACACTAATGTGCTGTCATTATTAAATATCAGCTTCTCCGGCACTTTTAGAGTCTCCACCGAATCATTTTGTGTTGAATTGACTGCCAATGTCCCCTCCAACACAGGCTCATACTTATCATTGTTACGATATTTATCAAATAGGCGATCCTCGCTCCAAGGTTCAATAGAAGCTTTACTCATCACTATTCCTTTGTCTGTCTTGCACCCGACCGTCGTGATGTGATTAAAATACTGCTCCCCATTCCGACCATATTTCTGGCCGGTTTCCTTTTCTTGTATGCAATATTTTACATCCACCAAGACAATGGCATCTTTTATTGCCTCCTCTACTAAGGCATCTGAACCCATTTTTAGATTAAGAAGCTGAGAGTATCCGAGGAACTGAACGAACACCAATAATAAAAAAGATAATATTAACTTATTCTTATTCATAATCATTTATTTATTGAGCATTTGCAATGGGCACTACTCTATCTTTCCATTTGCCACCGGTATTTCGTCCTGATTTTGATCCAAGTCGATTTGACCCTGTCAAGATACCTACAACGACTAACTTTCCATCCAATTTTGCAAACACCGGACCACCCGAGTTGCCATGATCTGTCTCACTATTCGACAATAATATACATCCATCTGTATCTAATCCTTCACGGGCTACGGAAGACTCAGAATTAATGGGCGAAACATTTTTGAGATTTTCCGCGCCAACTCCTTTAGGATATCCAAGTATATTTAGATGCGTATTGATCGGCAAATTTGTTGATTTTGAGTCTTCATGTTGTAATCCTCCTGATTTTCCTACCCGCAAAGTGGCCCAATCATTTTTTGAGGAAAAGTTCGCCACTTTGATTACATATGGATTCCCATCTTTTTGTATTGTTCCAAGTGTCTCTAAGGAATATATCATTTTAAATGGAATATTGTCGGGCGTAAAGGTTTTCTCTATTCTATCACCGGTTGGAGAGATTGCGATAAATTTACATGTCACTGCCTGTGGTTGTTGCACCATTAGTGCATTCAATTCTAAACTCGTCTCATCATCCGGATCTAAAAAATAATATGGATTCACACAATGTTGAGCAGTTACCAATCTGCCATCATCAAGGAGGAATGCCGTGCCGGTACCACCTTCTACCATTTCGCCACCTACATATAGTCCCATAAATATAAAGTAAGTCTGCTTTGAAGCCTCCGACAACTCTCCGGTGCTCGGTGCAACTGTTGTATTTTCCTGAGCCTTTTTCCATGCTGCTGCAGCTCGAGCATTAGCAGAAGCTACCTTTTTGGTCATATCGGCTATTTTGTTCTCATAGCCTTTCATCTTTTCATTATTGGAAATCAGCTCATTTGCTAAAGAATCAGCTTTAGCCTTATTTGCCTTATTAGCGTCAATCTGCTCAGCCAACAATACTCCATGACTCGCCAAATCTTCTCTCAAATAATAGTTCCAAACGCCCAAACCGCCGACTGCAAGCACCAGGATGACCGAAATGCACGCAAGTGCTGTCTTGTAGGGGCGCAGCGCCTGCTGGCGGAAGAGACTCAAACGGCGAGTAAGCCCTATAGATCCTACCGTCGATTTTTTTCCCGTCGGAGTGATGAATCCCATCTTAGGACCATTCACCGAGAGCTGGATCTCATCTCCATTCTGGAGATACCATTCCTCCTTTACCGGACGCCCGTTCAGGAAAGTACTGTTCGTCTTTGACAGTGGCACGAGTTTCCACATGTCTCCATCCTTAACTATCGCGGCATGACGACGTGACACTGTCTTGAAACTCTCGTCAAATCTCACCTGACAATGAGAATCGCGTCCGAGTTCTATATTGTCTACAATAATCTCTTGTGACTCACCTGCCTTGTGATATTTACTCGATACCTTATGCTCTAAAATATAATATTTCTTACCGCCCGGAGCAAACAACGACCCCATGCCGGCCCCGATTGAGCCGGAAAGCGTTTTCTTATACGGTTTTGATGTTTGGTTTGCCATCGATTCTGTGTATTTTTTTCTTTAATATCTTGTTTGAATTATGTTTAATAGGCTTCTGCCCTCAATTTCGTATCTCCTATTGAGATAATATCACCCGGATTGAATACCAATCCGTTGACTGACACTTCTTTTGAATTGACAAAAGTCCCGTTTGTGGAGCGTCGCCACCCGCCGGTATCATATCGGTCCCACTGTCCGTCACGAATAATCCAAGACCCTATCTCGTAATCAAGCTCGAGGGTGCAATGTTTTCGCGAGATGTAACTGCTGTTTTCCTCCAATATCGCAATGTCGTTGTAGACACCGTCATCTTTGCGCCCCATACTTAAGATTGCAGAGTCTCCTCTTAGCATATCATCAAGGCGGTAGACTCGTCCGTAATCCTCTCCCTGCATTATCCTCAGAAGCACGCCGTTGACTATTCTTGTCTGATAATCTGTGATTTCTTCTTCTATATCTTCATGATTGCCATACGACTGAGGCACCAATGCCAATACTTCATCGGCCGTCTGGAGTCTCTTTTGATAGTTGGGCGTCAAGCATCCTTCTATAAGCCGTACCCATTCGCTGCCGTAATATGTCTTTCCCAAAAGATGACGGTCCCAATCTCCTTCTTTTCCCCTCCGCATATATTGGATAAGGTCTCGTTCAGATTCCAACGGTCCAAAGGGAAGCTCACCGGTCAATAATTGGAACATCATCACTCCAAACGAAAAGATATCGGTCGTCGGGAGCACTGTGGCATCCTTATTAGGCTTCAACTGCTCGGGCGGCATATAGGCATAGGTGCCGAATATCTGTTTTGGCTTTCCCAGAATATTCCTCTCCGTCATGCGTTTATTTCGGTCGCCGGAGATACCGAAATCTGTCAGCGCAAAGTCTCCATTCTTCTTTACAAGGACATTTTCCGGCTTCAAATCACGATGCACCTTTCCTCTCCCATGAAGGGCCTTGAGTCCATATAGTATATGTGTGGCCGCCTTCGGAAAGTCTACATTGGAATTGGTGGCAAGCGATAGTAAATCACCGTTCGGGCAATATTCCATTACGATATATGGATTCCCTCCTATCATCCCGTGCGACAGAGAGTGAACAAGGTAGTTGCTGTCGATTCGTCCCGTCTGAAACTCCATGTCAAATCGCATTACGAGAGATTCCCTAATTTCTGAAGGAACCTCCCACAGTTTCAGCAATTTTAATGCCATCAATGTGCCATAAGAATCTTGCACAGCATAGACCTTGCCGAACGATCCTTCGCCAAGAATTCTTTTGATCTGGAATCGCCCGTCTACGACATCACCTATCGAAAAGCTGCATCTCTCTGCGATAAGTGCCATAAATCTTACTTGTGGAATTCAAACATACGGTTGCCTAAAAGAATTATATCCCCATCGTGCAACTCAATTTTTTCTCCTGCCCGCACAAAAGTAGTCTTCTGGTCGCTCTTGTCTTCTATATACCAGCGTCCGTCTACATTCGTGATCACTGCCTGCTCCCTGGATGTGATCGAAGGATTGCCGGGATCTGTGTTGTCTCGGTTAAGCACCACTTCCTTTCCCTCATATTCCTGCTCATTGAAATCATGGCGCTCATCCATTCGCTTGATAGGTTTCAACAAGAAGGTCGGATCTGTCTCTACATTCATCATATAGGGATTGATCGTACCACGGAAATTCCTTGGCTTTTCACCGCTCCCGCCTCCTCCTGTCATTCGGGTGGGACGATAATGCGAATCATTGTTGATTGGAGCCGCATTTTGCGCTCTTTCCTGCCTCTGCTGGCTTCCCGAAGCTGAACTTATCTGGAACTTACAGTTAGGGCACTTATCCGCTCCTGCACGTAGAGGATAGCCACACTTCGGACACTGCGACATTGGCATAGGAGTCTCTCCCGATTCCATTCTTGTCTGTTTACCCGGTCCATATTGTGATGCAGATGAATTCTGCTGATTGCTGAATACGTCTTCTTCTCTGACAGTCTTATTCAGTGGTCGCGCCTCTTGTACAGGCACCGGTCCATTATCATATGCCGACAAGTCATCATCCTCAGATGTAAGAGGTGAATTGCATTTTACACACGTTGTGACATTTGGTTTATTCGGCCATCCGCAGTTTTTACATCTCATGATTAGTTATCTTAATTAATTGAACTTAGGAAAAAGTTATCTTACAATGGCACAAAGATACAAAAAATTTGATAGCTAAACAAATAATAATTTAAAAAAATCTGAGGATTTCTCAACTTCTCAATTGCAGAAGTTTAGAAATCCTCAGAAAAATCAAATTATCGAGGTTACTTAGTAGCTCATCGGGAAGTCGGTCGGAACAAGGATGTAGAAATCTGCCATGCCGAGATAATCCGGATCAAGCGAGTCTATTTCATCTTCCCTTATTGATGTCACTGTGGCGATTCTCGTCGATGGCCGATATTTCTTAAGATAGGGGATGATGCCGTCGTTGCTGTTGGAATGCATCGTGCCATTGATATGCACAAAGTGGTTTCCGGGCTTCATTGCCTTGGCTATCATCCACCCCATAGTGGCATCCTTTAGCGCCTGGGCTTCAGCCAGATTCCGCATCTCCTCAGGTGTGCGGCGACTCAACATCTGCATCATGCCAAACTTCGCATCAGCATCCTCCGTATTATATTCGAAGGGAATCGGAAGTGGAGCAATATAAGTAAGAGCTTCGGGTGAAAACGACTCCAGCACTTCAAGACCGCCGTTGCTTACGGCGTTCGCATATCTACGCGGCACATTCGTAGCCACAAAAGGGATTCCATTTTCCTTTGCGTAGTATACTACAGGGTAATAATCAGTAGAATAATTTGGCCAAAGACGAGCCTCTGTCTCAAATCGGTCATAACTGATTTTCCCCGACATGTACTCATCGAGAATAAGCTGATTGTCGGCCTCCATCATCTCTTCTCCTATCACCAGACTATCACCATGCTTTTCATGCATCGCCTTCGTGATCTCCAACTCCATCCAATGCGAGATCGGGCAATTATGATTCTCCCCTATAAACACCACTTCGGCTCTTCCAAGTGAATCCACCATCTCCTCAAATGCAATCTGACGCCCCGTATTGTCATACAATCGGAATGCCTCGATCCCATATGCCGAGAATGCTCCGGCGCATACCAACGCCATCGCTGTCAATGCAATATTTCTCATTTTATATCTTCGTCGCTTATATAGAGTAAAACGTATAGTTGCGGATATATGTAAGAGTTGAAGCCATCGCGGATCTCCTCCGGAGTAATGGAGGCTATTATGCTCTCATACTGCTCGAAATCCTCTAATGACTCTCCATTCTTGACAAGGCTCATCAGAAGGGTGCGCCATGCAGAAGGCGACTGAGGATTCAGAGTCTCCCGCCTGTTGATTATGCACGAGCGCTTTATAGCCTCAAGTTCGGATTCGTCCACAAGATTAGTCCTCAGGTCGTTTATCACCCCATCAAGAGCCTCCTTCACGGCTTTCATGTTGCCATTCTCAGTGGCTGAAGCCACGTCAAAATAATAGTAGCCACGAGGCAAACCTTCGTAGTTGAGCACTACGTATGGTGAATACACCAATGCCCTCTTTTCACGCAGGTCGGCTATCACCCTATTGCGCATCACGAAACTCATCAGCTTTAGCACAAGCGACGTCCGCAATCCGGGCTTATATTTACCGAAATAGAGATAATCAAATTCAGTCTTACCCGTCTCCTCACTGTCAAATCGTTCTGAGATTGTAGAAGTAGGCAGATTTAACGGCATAGCCCCATTTGGTGCAGTGCCTGTGGGAGCCAACCGGTTGAACACCGATACAAAATCGTGTGCAACAGTGTCAAGATTGAAATTTCCCGTCACCATAAACACCGCGCCCTGCGGTTGTGTATAAAGTGCCCGATAGAATGTGGCGATACTGTCAAGATTCATTCTTTCAGCATAGCTGCGACGCAACGAGTCCTTGTCTGCCACCCCTTTGTATGGAGCATCAAAATCAAGCGTATTCCCCATCAGCTCGTCGAGACGTGCGGTCAATTGCCGATCCGGTGCACGTTTCAGCATCTTTGAAAGCACGGACTCCTCCTGCTCTTCATACATCGAGGCCCTGAAGTCTTCAAAGTCCTCATATCTCAACTCGGGATCGGTGATTTTTTCATACACTAAATTGAAAAACTCATTGTCATTATCTGCAGCAAACGAGCCAAGGAAACCATGCCAATTGTTTTCAAGAGCCATACCGAGGGCAATGTCGTTCGTATACATGTAGTCGCCTATCCCGTCAGGAACTTTTGCGATTCCTCCCATGTCGATATAGCTTGCCGTAGAGCCATAAAGCGGCAATTCGGCAGAGGGAATCGTGCCGAGTCCTCCCGGTGCCACCATTGAGAACAGCACTCCCCCGTCGTCTACGGTCTGCTTCAGCAGCAGTGTCATCCCATTTGCCAGTTTCAGCTCCCGGATGCCGAGGGTCGGATAGTCGCGGCTCCATACTATCATCTTTGGAGAAAAATCATAATGCTGTGCCAACACAGCCGGGGCCTCAATTTTTTCTATCACATACTCAGCCGGAGCCTCAAACGCATAGGTCTCAGCCTTCGATTGAAGTCCATTCTGCCAGTCGCCCGTAAATTCTGCGAGTATTGCCTCATCATCCTTGCTTTCCCCCGTGCGCAGAGCCATCAGCATCACATCTGACGCCCCAAGCCACTCATTAAGCATCTTCGTGGCCTCTTCTGCCGATATAGTGGCTATAGCATCCTGCAGTTCATCTATCTGCCCCTCATCGCTTATATATCTGTCTCCGCTGATGAAGTAGTCAGTAAAATCATCGCAAATCATATCTGAGGGATAGCAGATACGCGAGACTCCACCGGTCCGTCCTGCCACTCTCTTGGCATAATAAGCTATTTCTTCATCGCCAAAACCATTTTTAGCCACATCATTCACCACTGCAGCGGTCTGCCTTATTATCTCTTTCAGATTCTTGTCGCGCCCCTCACGCATTGAGAATACGAGGTGGTTGGTCGAGCCAAGATACCAGGCATCACTCACTTCAGTCGGTATGTCGAAGGATGAGAGTCTCCGATTCAGGGCAGACGTGATGATTCTCCCTATTGCAGAGTGTCGCATATCGGCAAGTGTGCGGTTTACGGTCGTAGGATGAGGAATGATGATCTCGAGTTGCTGCAGGTCTATCAGCGAATCAGAGTAGACCATTATCTGGCTATTCGGATCATAGTCAAGCTGATATTGCTTCAGACCCGGATCCTTCCCGGCCCTGATACCGGAAAACTGACGCTTTATCTCTTTCTCCACTTCCTCAGGATCGATATCCCCTACCACTACAATCCCTGCATATCGTGGCAAATACCATTTGCGGTAAAAGTCTTTCAAGACTTTTGCCGTCACTGCATCCACTTCTTTCGGTGTGCCCAAGGGCATACGCTTGCTGAAACGGTTCTGCCCTATTTTCAGGTCGTAGAATGGATCGTCGTTGGCATATCCACGCAATTCCTCTTGAATAATTCCTTTTTCTGTCTTGACCCGGTCCGGATTGATGATGAGCTTGTCCATCCAATCCGAGATTATAGTCAGTGCCTTCTCCACACCACCCTCTGCAGGCATGTCTGAGGGAGTGGCAAACATATAGATGGTGCGGTCCTGACCCGTATAGGCGTTGATGTCAATGCCATATTTCATCCCGAGCGATTCAAGATAGGACACTGCTCCACGATTTGGGAAATTCTTCGACCCCCCAAACGCCATATGTTCAAGGAAATGCGCACACCCTCCCTGGTTATCGGCTTGCTGCAATGCTCCTACTTGCCATACAAGGCGGTATTCCACACGCGACGCAGGAAAGTCATTGCGCAAGATAAGATACTGAAGGCCATTAGGCAAGCGCCCCTGCACAGTCCCTTCCGGCATCTTGATGGTGTCGGTAAGTTCAGCATTTGCCACCGAACCCAAAAAGGCAAGGCTTGCCATCCCTATTAGGATGGCAAGTCTACAATTATTCTTGAGAAACTTTCGTATCACAGAATTAGATTCTACAGAGTTATGATTATTTATTCAAAGTATAGGTGACCTTTATGCGTGAGTAGCCATACTGGTCAGCGTGATCGAATGGGAATTCGAATGTCATGGTGCCTGCATTGAAATCGATCTCTCCGGTAGGAACTACATACAGGTTGATTGCATCTTCCTCCTCGTCAAGAGCCCAGTAATCTTCGAGCACATCATTCACTCCAAGATATGAAGCAGGAGCAGCTGAAACACTATAGCTGAGAAGCTCAGTTGCCTCAGCATCGCCACTTTCTACCAATCCAAGCTGACGGTCCCATGCGGTATAAGTGTATTTGAAAGGAATCCAGCTGGTGTGATAAGCATATACAAATGGCTCTTCAAGTGCCTCGTTGTAAATAGGATCTCCCTTGGAGTTATAAATAAAATCCTCACCCTCAGCTACAAATTCAAGAGTTGCCTTGCCATCTTTGATATCTGTAATCTTGATGCCGGGAAGAGCCACTGCAAATGATTCCTCGCTATTGGCATTCCAGTTGATGAGCTTCATCAGATCAAGGCCATTGCCATCTTCTTCCAATGCAAAATACTCCTTGTCATCAATAGTAAGGTTGCGGAAAGCTTTGTAAAGATAATCGCTCATACCCATAGGATTCTCCACCATGTCAAGAGCCGGAACCTCATTGGTTGCATCGCCGCTGATGGCAAATGCTGTGTAGCCCGAGAGATTAATTGTCTCAGCGGTGACAAATGGATCGCGATATCCATCTCCGGGGAATTCGATTGTGCCTGTCAGAGCTACGTTGCCGATCCAAGGAGTGATGTCGATGTTATAAGCCTGCTTCCATGCAGCTACCAATTTCAATTGTTCTTCTGTAAGATTGCCGGCTCCCTGAGCGGGAAGAAGCTTCACTGTAATATTCTCAGCAAGGTCAAACTTGTTGGCATCAAGATTGGTGATGGTGAAAGTGGCCTCTGCGTTCTCAGTGATTGTAAGCTTGTTGGCTGACTTCACTGTGAAGAAGCCTGTGTTCTTGCCGGCTTCAATTGTCACCGGGTTATCTTCAAGCACAAACATATCTGCCTGCTCACCCTCAAGTTGGAAATTGAAGCTGACATTGCTGTCTACAGCCTTGCTCAGTGTCACCATCACTTCCACTGCCTCGTCGCTGCCATCCACGATTGTGTTGCCACCTTCCTGCGGCACTGAAAGGTAAATGTGATTGATGCCGACGCTTGGTCCGTCATCATCCTTGGAGCAAGACACGAAGACTACGCTCCATACCATAGCGGCCATGAATGCCGCAAACTTGATTAGTTTCTTCATTTTTTTACCTGTTATTGATTGAATTATTATTGAAGTTTTTTATTCTTATTTTATTGTTTGATTTATTGTTTAAACTTTATTGTCTCGACTTTATTGTGTTCTTACTCACTGAATGTCACTCTCGGCCAACCCGGATTCTGCTCGGCGTTGTCGTTATAGAGATATTCCTCTTTGGGAAGAGGCCATAGCCAACGATAGTCGCCCGCTGCCGGTATCCGTGAGGGCAACAAGTTGCCTAACAATGCCCGATGACGCTTTATGTCGAAATAGCGTTCCCCTTCTCCCGCAAATTCCTTTTGCTTCTGCACGAGTATTTCCTTAAGAAGAGCATCTCCCGTCAACGTCTCATCTATTTCCGACGCGCCTCGTTCATGCAAGAAGCGGTTGAGTGCCACTATGGCTTTTTTGCTGTCGCATCCATCAAGACACCAAGCTTCAGCTGCAACGAAAAGAGCATTTGAAACTCGCATTTTGTTTACGAAAGATATCCCCCTCTTTTCACGACGCAAGAGATTATATTTGCCGATAAACGACACGTTGCCAAGCGATTGGCTATAGTATGGCACCACTGTCCAAGCTTTGCGGCAATCTCCGTCTTCATATGAGGAAGCTAAGTCTGACGTCAGGCTGTAGTAGTCTCCGGTCACTGCATCATACACTATCCCCACATAATAAGATTGTGCTTTATCCGGCTGATCAAACATGAAGATTCGCTCTGCGCAAGCCGACTCGTCCCATAGTGTGCGGTAAGTATCCGCACTGAAGCATCCGTATCCCTTCCTCTCCAATATCTCGGAGGCTATTTCTGCCGCCTTCGCGTATTCTCCTGCATATAGCTCCACTTCCGCACTCAGCAGAAGGGTGGCATCTCTTGTGATCCACGAAGGGCTCGTCTGCGCATTATTGATTTCCAATGCTTCTCTCAATAGATTGCGGATCTCCTCAATGCAATCTCCTATTGATGAGCGCGGATTAGTCTCCATCGCCACCTGATTCTTCAGAATAATTCCCGGTGCTTCCTGACCCTCACGAGGATCGGAAGCAAAAAGTCGCAGAAGCTGAAAATAGCAATATGCCTTCAATGTGTTGGCCTCAGCCTTCAGGCATGCCACTGCAGCTCTGTCAGCATCATTTGATACGGATATATCGGGAAGTCGCTCCAAAAGCACATTGACCGAGACTATGACCGAATAATACTCTCCCCATATCGACTGCGACAGGTCATGAAGAGCCGACGGTTGCCAATTATATTGATTCGATAGCGATGCATTGCGCGATGCCCAATAGGTCGGGGCAAAGTCATCAGTGAGCATTGCAAGGTCAAATCCCGGATTCGGGAGATTATAATAGGCCGACGATAGCAATTCTCGCCCCGCAGTAGGCGTGGTGATTGCATCAGGATCAGAAAACTGATTGTCGTAAGGGATATTAAGCGAACACCCCGTCAGCAATATTGCCGCTATGAATATACACGCTAATGTTCTCATATCAGAAAGTGACGCTAAGATTAAATGTTATGACTGGCTGCACTGCAGCTCCAAGCCTCCCGGTCTCAGGGTCTGATTCGCTATAGGGAGTCAGCGTGAAGAGATTGGATGCCTGCATCCCGACAGTGGCATACTTGATGATCTTATGAGTCTTTGCCAGGATTGACTCCGGCACTCTGTAGCGAAGCGACAGCATCGAAAGGCGCAGATAGTCGCTGCTTCCCGTATTGGAAGTGTTGGCATATTGAAGAGTCTCTATCGCCGCAGATGAATAGAAAGGTGAATAATACACTTTATCCACATCCCCGGGGCGAAGCCACATCGTCTCCGTCAGTCCGCGAAGCGCATTGAAATTGATGTCATCATGATTGCGCACATAAGTGTAGTTATACTGCTTGATGCCTCCGGCCACCCAATAGAAATCTGCATCCAGCTCAAAGTTCTTCCAGGTAAATCCGAGATTGACAGTCCCGGAGAATGGTGGTGTAAGATGTCCGAGGCTTATAAAGTCGTCGCGGGTGAGCGCCGTCTTCCCCGGCTCTATTTCTCTTCCTCCCGCTCCAATGAAAATTGGCAGTCCTGTCACCGCGTTGATGCCGTCTTGACGCAGTCCATACAGTATGTCATACGCCTTGCCAACCTGAAAATCCGGTATGAGTGAATAGTCGCTCGTATAGAGCTTATCGGTGTAGTAGAGATCGTC
>CAYNPB010000011.1:0-5400 GCA_964399005.1 uncultured Sangeribacter sp. | reverse complement strand
CCGGTATGAGTGAATAGTCGCTCGTATAGAGCTTATCGGTGTAGTAGAGATCGTCAACCCTGTTTTTGTTATAGGCTACTGTGGCTCCTATTCGCATAGTGAAGTCGGGATGCATGTCCGGCAGAGAGAAAGCAATTCCTGCCTCATATCCCTCATTGCTCAGGATACCGATATTCCTCTTCATCATGCTGAAGCCATTGCTGGCGGCCACCGGCACGTCAAGAAGCGCATCCGACGTGCGACGGCGATACCATTTGAGATCAAGCGTCAGTTTATTGAAAAAGCCAAGCTGAAGGCCGGCATCGTAAGATGTCGTGTGCTCGGGCTTCAGATCCCGGTTGTAGAGCGCAAGCAGCTCAAGGATGCGCGAGGTGGCATAGGCATCTTCCAGATATGCGAATGTCGCTATCGTCTGCGCTGCCGATACCCCCGCAAGCGAAGCCGTGTTTCCGTAGCTCCCTCTCAGGTTGATGCGTGTCAGCACACTATTGTCGGCAAATATCTCATACTGCGATGGTGTCCATCCCAATCCGAGAGCCCATGCGGAATTCCAACGCTTGTCGGATGGGAGCACCGATGAGCCATCGAGTTTGTAGGTGGCAAATAAGTCGTAGGTGGCATTATAAGTATACCCTGCTACTCCTCCGAAACCCAGCTGAGCCACCTTCTCCTTAAATCCCGACACTGCCGGTTTCCTTGCTCCGGTAAGCGACTGATTGATCAACGCCACTGATGCATGGTCTCCTACTCCATATCCGGTGATTCCGATGTTGTCCGTGTTTGTGACGTAGCAGTCATGGTTGAGACTAACCGTCACATCGTGCACTTCGTTAAACATCTTGTTGTATACCGCACGGATATTATAGGAGAAATTCATAAGTGTATTCTTATCCTTACTGAGCTTGCCAAGCTCAGCTGTGCTGTAGCCACTCTGCTGCTCTGAATACGAAGAAGCCGGTGTGAGTTGCGTTCCCTCATTCAGCATATAGTCAAGCCCCGCTACGGCCGAGATGTCGAGTTCCTCTATTGGTCTCAGAGTTAGACTCGCAGAGATACCACCTCGCTTGTCGGAGCTGTTGCTCGAATATTGGTAAAGAAGATCGGAAAATTTTCGGTTGGGATACGACCAAAGCTGGTTGCCCGATTTTGTCTCATACGGGTTTAGGTTATACACGAGCGATGCCGGCGAGAAACTGCTCCCGTTAGGTGTCTTAGTCTGGGTGTAGGAGCCATCCATGCTCATGGTGAAGTAGCCTATCTTGCCTATTGCTATGTCAAGACCCATTCTCACTGTAGCCCTCATCATGCTGTTCCCTTTCACCTGTCCTCCCTGTGTCGCTATATTGCCGCTGATGAAATAAGATGTCTTCTCATTGCCACCACGCACCGAAAGATTATGGTTCTGGTAGAGGGCCACACGCATCAATTCATTAAACCAATCCGTATTTATGCTTCTTAATGAGTCGAGAATCTGCTCTCCTTGCGCGATCATGGTGCCAAGATTTGGATTTCCCGGATAGCGCTTCCGATAATAGTCAGCACTATAGCGATAGCCGGGAGTGGCCTCATTCATCATCAGACGCTCGATTTCAAGCTTTTCTGCCGACTTCATCACTTCCACGCCTCGGCGCCCCTTTAGCGTAGCACCCATCCCTAACGTATAGCTGACATCCACTGCCCCGAAATGGCTGCCTCTCTTTGACGTCACTTCTATCACTCCATTAGAAGCCTTGATTCCATAAAGAGCACATGCAGCCGCATCTTTAAGCACCTTTATTTCCTTTATATCCTGAGGATTGAGAGCGCGGAACGCATCAGAAGATATCACCTTGCCATCGAGCACAAAGAGAGGCTCATTGGCCTCATTACCGGCTCTTAGCGACTGGTTGCCGCGTATGCGGATTGTCGGTTTAGACCCAAGCTCACCTGAATTGGTCACTATCAGACCCGGCACAGCTCCTTGAAGCGCAAGGCCCAAGTCGGTCATAGGCTTTTCATTTAGGCGCTTCATGTCTACCGTCTGCACCACTCCTGATCTTGCACGTATGTCAAGATTATTGATATTGGGGTCTGCAGTCACTGTCACTTCATTGAGCGATTTGGCATCCGGCGTCATCGACACATCGATAGTCGCCTCCCCATCCCATATACGCTCCTCTTTTTTCATCCCGGGAAAGGTGATGCTTATGACACTCCCTCTTTTTATTGGGGCACTGATAGAAAAATGCCCCTCCACATCAGTAGATGTCGCGTACGAAGTCCCCTCTATTTTGACTATTGCGCCCGGAAGAGGATCTCCGAAGTCATCGACTACTACGCCATGAATTCTTTGGTTCACGACGGCAGAGGCCGGAGCTGAATTTCGCGCTCCGACGGCATCCATCATAAAAAATACCGCTATTGTAAGTAAAATCAAGATGTTTCGCATCGATGAAGGTCTTAATCTGTTACAAAGTTACGCAAAATTTATATTACTTGCAATACCTATCCTAAGCCAATTGATGTAGATTTGTAGCTAACGTGCCGTTTTCATAGGAAATTAGCTATATTTCTACGTCAAATGTTAAAAATGTCCCATTTTCAAAAGTTTTAATATTAGTTCACAAACTATTGAGTTAACGAGTTGTTTAAGTTTTATCATAATTGACAAGGATATTGGTCCTCTTTTATTCATGTCAAAGCCTTCGTCGCCTTGAATGCCTGATTGCTGAAGCATGTCTACTGGAGCGTTTAATATATTCATTGTTTTATTATTAAATTGTTTCATTATTAAAATCTTAATTACTATGACTGATGCAAATTATCGCTTCGGCGACGCCAAGAGCGAGGCTTTTGGCACAAATGCAATGTTGAAACAGGCTCCGGTAGAGAAAATTCCTGACGGACCTACTATTCCTGAAGTAGCCTATGAGATGGTCAAGGACGAGACTTTCGCCCAGACTCAACCTCGACTCAATCTTGCTACATTCGTGACTACATACATGGATGATTACGCTACTAAACTTATGAATGAGGCTATCAACATCAACTACATTGATGAGACAGAATATCCTCGCGTAGCTGTAATGTGCCAGAAGTGTATCAACATCGTGGCAAATCTTTGGAACACTCCTGAGACCAACAAGTGGAAAGCAGGTGCTCTTGCAATTGGTTCTTCTGAAGCTTGTATGCTCGGTGCCCTGGCAGCCCTCAAGAGATGGAAAGACCGTCGTAAGAAAGCTGGCAAACCTTACGACAAGCCAAATCTTGTGATGTCTACAGGTTATCAGGTAGTATGGGAAAAATTCTGCAATTTCTGGGATGTAGAAATGCGTCTTGTTCCTCTCACTACCGCACACCCCACTCTCGATGTAGATGCAGCTATCAAGCTTTGCGATGAGAACACTATCTGTGTAGTTCCTATCCAGGGTGTCACTTGGACCGGACTCAACGACGATGTTGAGGCCCTTGATGCAGCTCTCGACAAGTTTAATGCTGAGACCGGCAATGAGGTATGTATCCACATCGATGCCGCATCCGGTGGTTTCATCCTTCCATTCCTCTTCCCTGAAAAGAAATGGGATTTCCGCCTGAAATGGGTATTGAGTATCAGCACTTCCGGCCACAAGTTCGGTCTCGTTTATCCGGGCCTCGGATGGGTAGTCTGGAAAGACAAGAAATATCTCCCCGACGACATGGCATTTACTGTAGATTATCTTGGAGCTGAAGTAACTCAGGTAGGTCTTAACTACTCTCGTCCTGCCGCACAGATTCTCGGCCAGTACTATCAGTTCATCCGTTTGGGATTCGAAGGATATAAGAACATCCAGTACAATTCCCTCATGGTAGCACGCTACCTCAAGGAGCAGGTTAGCGCTATGGAGCCGTTTATCCCTTATGCCGACGAAGAACTTCCAAACCCGATCTTTGTATGGCGTATGAAACCTGAATTCCAGGCTTCTGCAAAATGGACTCTCTATGATCTCCAGGATAAGCTGGCTCAGAAAGGATGGATGGTGCCTGCATATGCTATGCCTAAGAATATCGAGGATATGATTGTAATGCGTGTGCTCTGCAAGCAGGGATTCAGCCGTGATATGGCCGACCAACTGCTCTCCGACATACAGTTTGCAGTCAACGAGCTTAACCAGCTCGAATACCCGACTACTACGCGTATAGCGATGGAGAAGAACATCCCTCTAAAGTCCAAATCATTCAACCACACCGGTAAGTAACCATGTAGGGACGCACGGATTGTGCATCCGTCCGATCGAATAAAATTTTTGTCCGATTTGGACGCACGAACCGCGCGTCCCTACTAAATTTCAATCTATACTATGGAAAAGACAATCACCAAATCCCAAATCAAGCAAGCTGCCCAAGAGGCATACGAGGCTTCGAAGGATATCAAAGGTGGTCTGAATGCACATTATATTCCATATCTCGCCAACATAGATCCAAACCTCTTCGGACTTAGCGTGACGCTGACCGATGGCACTTGCTTCAATTTTGGCGACACTGAATATAAGTTCGGAATAGAGTCTGTCTCAAAAGTGCCCACTGCAATCCTTGCAATGATTCAGCATACTCCTGCCGGAGTATTGAAACAGATCGGGGCTGACGCCACCGGACTCCCTTTCAATTCCATCTTCGCGATCCTTCTCGAGAATGATCATCCCTCCACTCCGCTTGTAAATGCCGGTGCCATTTCCGCTTGCTCTATGATAGCTCCGCAAGGAGACTCTGAAGACAAGTGGAAAGCCATAACCGATAATATCACCTCCCTTTGCGGCTCTGCCCCGCAGCTCATCGACGAGCTTTACGAAAGCGAGACGGCCACTAATTTCAACAATCGCGCTATCTCATGGCTCCTTAAGAATTACAACCGTATTTATGATGACGTCGACATGAGCCTCGATCTTTACACTCGCCAGTGCTCTCTCGGCATCACAGCTTCTCAATTGGCTGTAATGGGCTCTACGATAGCTAATGGAGGTCTCAACCCGGTGACTAAGAAGCAGGTGTTTGCGTCGGAAATTTCTCCGAAAATCACCACTATGATCGCAAGTGTCGGCTTTTATCAGCACACAGGCGACTGGCTATACACCTCAGGCATTCCGGCTAAGACAGGTGTCGGTGGCGGCGTAATGGGTGTGATGCCCGGACTCTTCGGAATCGCTGCTTTCGCTCCCCCTCTTGACGATGCCGGCAACTCCGTCAAGGCTCAGGCTGCAATAAAATACTTCATGCAGAAATTAGGTCTCGGCATATTCACCGGCGACAAAGTGACTATCGTTGATTAAATTTCAAGACCCTCGAGGATTAAAATTCAAGACCCTCGAGATTATCGAGTTGCTCGCGATATGCGAGCTTAATCAATACTAAATCTGATTTCACTAATTATTAAAATCTCATTATTAT
>CAYNPB010000010.1:0-34716 GCA_964399005.1 uncultured Sangeribacter sp. | reverse complement strand
TGAACGGTTTTGCAGACCGGTACCTAACCACTCGGACATGGAACCATTTTGCATCCGGGAGGGCTTCTCCTCTCATTTGCGATGCAAAGTTAATGCTTTTTTTTTATTCCTGCAAATTTTTTTACGAAAAAATCAAAATTTGTTCATTCTCATATCTTCTTTCCATACCGGGCGTAGATCTCCACTCCTAATTTCTTAGCCTTTTCTATGTCTTCGCTTCTCGTAGGATCAACGCCGTATTTGCTTAACTTCGGTATTACGACCGGAGTGCCTGGCCGAATCCTGTCAGGATGTCCGAGAAATGAACTGTTTTCCTGATATATATAAGGCCATAGGTTGTAATTACCATAATGAGCTTTAGCCATAGTGGTGAGATAGCGAGTGGTGCTGATGGTGTCATATACTATTGCATCTGATGGAGCAGTAGGCACATCTGATTCAGTTTCCAGACTTTCAGCTTCCTTGCTTTCTTCTTTTGTGGAGTCAGCCAATGTGTCGGCAATAGCATCTGGCATTTCTATTGTCTGAGCAAGATTCCCAGGCTCTTGCTCTATGTCATTGCCGGATTTCTTACCGGCTGCCATCTCGATATACGGGCGCATGATGCGGTCGAAATGATCATGTGCGAAGAAATACCAGACTGCTAATATGGCAATTAGGGCTACAATAGACGTTGCAAGCGACACCATGAGGATTTTGGGCCATCGTCTTTTCCTCCGATTAGCAAATTCTTCCTCCGCATCTTCCTCCTCTTCCTGAACCTCAGAATCATTTTGAGTCTCCTCTCCGGCAATGCTATCTGCCTCTATAATATTTTCATCTGAAGCAATATTTTCATCTGAGGCATTGCTTTCGTCCGGAGCTTTGGATTCTACTGCAGGTGTGCTTTCAAATACATCTGCTGCAGCCACAATGTCATAGGCGTTATCATTGTTTTGCTCTTCCGTAGTCTGAGATTCTTCTGAAATTGTGGTTTCTTCCAAAATAGGAGAGTCTTCCGAAACCTTAAGATCTTCCTGAGTGGATTGTCCTTCCACAACCTGATCTTCCAATATAGGTGTTAATGCCGGTTCCTGAACTACCGTTTTGACATTATCCACGTTATTGTCCTCAGACTCCGTGGAAAGAGCGATATCTTCGTTGAGAAATAGAGAGTCGATATCCGCATCATCACTTATTTCAATAGCACTGAAAGCTTCGAAAGGTGAATTGACGGCCTCTGCAAGTTCCTTGGAAGGAATGAATACCACTTTTGAGTGGCCGGAAATTTCCATTGGCTCCCCTGTAGTGACATCGACACTGCGTCTTGGCTCCACTTTTGTAAGGCGAAAAGTACCCAAGCCCTTTATCTTGACGCTCTCATGGGCCTCCAAAGTCTCGCTTATCAATGAGAAAAATTCACGCAGGAAGTCTTCGGAAAATCTTTTCGATCTCCCCGATTGATCGGCAAGCATGGTCGCAAGGCGTGGAAAAGTAATCTTATTGTTCATTGTTGCGGACTTTCTGTTTTAATAATGTAGAAGGGCGGAAGGTAAGTGTGATTTTGGGCGGAATAAGCATTCTTTTCCCACTTGATGGATGATTGGCAATCCTTTCAAGCCGTTTGCGTGGCTCAAAACTTCCAAATCCCGGAAATGTCAAGGTGTCGCCGGCAAGTGCCACTTCTGTCAGCACCTGGCATAAAGATCCTATCATTTCGGAAGTCTCTTCTTTTCCGGCATTGATCCTCTGGCTCAATATGTCCAAAAATGTCTTGTGATCCATCAATTTTCTATGTCAGGGTTATACGATTTAGATATCATTGCCAGCCACCGGTATACTTGGAGAGCACAATATGAAGTTGGCTGTGTTGCAAAGATAGTGATTAATTTTTACTCATCAAAATTTTATGTTCGGTTAAAATCATTTTTTGAATAAAAAAACATATAGATGCTGAAAATTCCTACTGTTTGCATTAAAATTCCGACGATATGCATTATTTTTTTTGGAATACTTGAATTTATTGATTAATTTTGCAACATAAAAACACATCAATATATAGATTTTATTTCGAATATGAAAAAAAGTCCCCTTCAGAGAGTTCGCGCTGAGTATCAGCCCAAACTCCCCAAAGCACTTCAGGGTGCAGTGAAACTTGAAGTAGGCGAGCCTACTCAGTCTGTAGCAGATCAGGAAGAAATCAAAAAACTTTTCCCTAACACATATGGACTCCCAATCGTAGAGTTCAAGCAGGATGAGCATCCCGAGCGTGTTGAGGAGCCGTTTAATGTCGGTATAATCCTTTCCGGCGGTCAGGCTCCCGGTGGACATAATGTAGTGAGCGGTATTTTCGATGCCCTAAAGAAACTGAATAAGGAATGTCGTCTTTATGGTTTCCTTATGGGTCCTTCAGGTTTCGTCGATCACCAGTATATGGAAATTACTGAAGGTTTCCTTAAGGATTATCGTAACACCGGAGGCTTCGATATCATCGGAAGTGGACGCACAAAACTCGAAAGCCCGGAGCAGTTTGATGCCGGACTTAAGATTCTTAAGGAGCTCAACATCAAGGCCCTTGTCATCATTGGCGGCGACGATTCCAATACTAATGCTTGTGTGCTCGCTGAATACTACAAGGCCAACGGTGCTGGCGTACAGGTGATTGGTGTGCCTAAGACTATCGACGGCGACCTTAAGAACAAGTGGATTGAGACTTCATTCGGTTTTGACACAGCTTGTAAGGTATATTCTGAAGTTATCGGCAACATCCAGCGCGATTGCAACTCAGCAAAGAAATATTATCACTTCATCAAGCTCATGGGCCGCTCAGCAAGCCACATCGCTCTCGAATGTGCTCTTGAGTGCCAGCCTAACTACTGCCTCATCTCAGAGGAAGTGCAGGCAAAGCGCATGACTCTCGACAACATCGTCAACCAGCTTTGCTACATGATAGTAGAGCGTGCCAAGATGGGTTGGAACTTCGGTACAGTCCTAGTGCCTGAAGGTCTCATAGAGTTTATCCCCTCTATGAAGCTTCTCATCGCTCAGTTGAACGATATCCTTGCAGAGCATGCTGCTGAATTGGATCCTCTCAAGGATGAGGAGAAACTCCAGGCAATTGCCAAGTATCTACAGCCGGCTGAGGCAGAACTTTTCCTCTCGCTCCCCAAGAGCATCGCTCTTCAGCTCAGTCTTGACCGTGACAGCCATGGCAATGTTCAGGTGTCTCTCATCGACACTGAAAAACTTCTCGCCGACATGGTTGGCAAGCGTCTTTCTGAGCTTAAGAAGGATGGCGAATACCATGGCAAGTATGCCACCCAGCACCACTTCTTCGGATATGAAGGCCGTTGCGCCGACCCGACAAACTTTGATGCTGACTACTGCTATGCTCTTGGCTACAACGCAGCAATGCTTATCAATAGCGGCGTGACCGGCTACATGAGCTCTGTACGCAACCTTACCGATAAGCCTGAAAACTGGATTGCAGGTGGTATTCCAATCACTATGATGATGAACATGGAGAAGCGCCACGGCCATATGAAGCCAGTAATCCAGAAGGCTCTTGTAGACCTCAAGGGCAAACCCTACATGAAGTTTGCTTCAATGCGAGAGACTTTGATGCTTAACACTCTCTATCAGTATCCTGGTCCGATTCAGTATTTCGGTCCAGCTGAGGTTTGCGACCGTCCGTCGATGACTCTTCTTCTTGAGCACGATAAGCAAATCTAATCATGGCAAATCCCCAAACTGTTTTAAGCGATAAGGCCTGGGCCAGATGGACAGCATTGCTCCTTCTGGCCATGGCTATGTTCTGTAGCTACATCTTCATGGACGTGATGTCGCCTATCAAGAATCTGGTGCAAAGCCAGCTTGGTTGGGACAACACCGCTTTCGGAACGATGCAAGGAAGCGAGACATTCCTTAATGTCTTTATCTTCTTTCTTATCTTTGCCGGCATTATTCTCGACAAGATGGGAGTCCGCTTCACAGCCCTTCTTTCCGGCGTTGTGATGCTGATAGGAGCCACTATCAACTGGTATGCCGTCACAGATATGTTTGCTCATAGCTCTTTGGAGGTATGGTTTACGGAACATCTCAACTACATTCCTATATTCGACGAGCTCGGAGTGTCTCCTTTCTATGAAGGAATGCCGGCATCTGCCAAATTGTCAGCCATAGGTTTTATGATCTTTGGTTGCGGCGTGGAAATGGCCGGTATCACTGTGAGCCGTGGCATCGTGAAGTGGTTTAAGGGGCGTGAGATGGCATTAGCCATGGGTAGTGAGATGGCTCTTGCCCGTCTCGGTGTGGCTACCTGTATGATCTTCTCTCCACTTTTCGCCTACATGGGAGCAACTCCCAAGGTGAGCAATTCAGTTGCTTTCGGTGTCGTTCTTCTCATGATTGCCTTAATCATGTTTATAGTCTATTTCTTTATGGACCGTAAACTTGACTCTCAGACACATGCTGAAGAAGAAAAGGATGATCCATTCCGTATCAGTGATCTCGGCCAGATCTTGCGTAGCAGTGGTTTCTGGCTCGTCGCTTTCCTTTGTGTGCTTTACTATTCTGCCATCTTCCCTTTCCAGAAGTATGCAGTCAATATGCTTCAGTGCAACCTCACTTTCATTGAGCCTGATCCCAATAGTTTTTGGGCTTCAGACGCAGAGACTGTGGTGCAATATATCGTTATGCTGATTGCTGCGGCTGCCGCATTTGTAAGCAACTTCTCTTCCAACAAGGGAATGAAATCCGGAATGCTCGTGCTTGCAGTGGTGGCACTCGTCACTTATTGCTGGATGGGCTATATGTGCCAAAGCGCAGCAGCTATCTTTGCTGTGTTCCCGCTTCTGGCCGTCGGCATAACACCGATACTCGGAAAATATGTAGATCATAAGGGTAAGGCAGCTTCGATGTTGGTGTTCGGTGCGTTGCTTCTTATCATCTGCCACCTTACTTTTGCCTTTATTCTTCCTCTCTTCAAAGGCAATGATCTTGGCGGTATCGTTGTGGCCTACATCACTATCCTTGTGCTTGGCGCCTCCTTCTCGCTCGTTCCGGCTTCTCTTTGGCCATCAGTCCCAAAACTTGTTGACGCTAAGATAATTGGTTCGGCGTATGCTCTCATCTTCTGGATTCAGAATATCGGTCTTTGGTTGTTCCCGCTTCTTATAGGTAAGGTGCTCGACAATACGAATCCTGAAATTGCCGAAGGTCTTGCTAATGGGACCATGACTGAGGCGCAGGCAGCAGTAAGCTACAATTATACATGGCCTCTTGTGATGCTTGCTTGTCTTGGTTTAGCTGCATTGCTTATCGGCATATGGCTGAAGATCATCGACAAGAAGCAGAATCTTGGTCTTGAGCTTCCCAATATAAAGGCTGATGCTGAGGAAGTCGACGCCTCTGAGGTTCTTGCAGCAGAAGAATAGAAAATCAAATCTCCAATGCACTATATGACGCTCTTCTGCGTTATATAGATATGGGAAAATTAAAGAAGATACTACTTGTGATGGCTGTCTATGGGTTGCTGCCCGTAGGCGGCCATCTCTTGCAAGCTGAGACCATAGGCCAAAAGGAGGCAAAGGCAATGGCTCAAAAATTCTTTAATGAATCTCGCAACTATGTCACAGCTCCTGTCACATATGTATATAATGGAAAAGATCTGACTACTCAGCGTCTCTTTACTCCATTTTATGTATTCAATTCTCCTGCAGGTGGATTTGTGATAGTCTCTGCTGAAAACAAGGCATTTCCGATTTTGGGTTACTCCCTAAATGGAGCGTTTGTCAAGGATAAGATCACCCCGGGAGTGCGAGCTATACTTTCAGATTTCTCAAGAGATATAGAATTGATACGCTATGACAGCAGAATCCCTTCGGACGCGATAGAGCAATGGTCTACGTATCCGGAAGTCGTGTTTGATATGCTGAAGAATCCTGAGAATGACGATTATTATGCTTCATCTTTTGATGATAAGGAAGCTACATGGATGGTGCGTCGGGCTGCTACAGAGTTTGATTTTGTTTCAGCAAATCCAGTGGAATATGCTCTTACTCCATCAGAAGTTTCATCAGTAACCATTCCGGAGACTCCAATAGTGACTTCTAATATAGCGGGCCATTTTGCTTTGTCTCTACCGATGGATATAGAGAGGGTGATAGTTTATGATGTCACGGGGATGATGGTGGAAAATAGGAAATTTAGAAATACGAATGTGGCGCATGTCGACCTTGCATCTCATCCCAATGGATTCTATATCGCATTGGTGATTGATAAAAATGGGGTAGGACATGCCGTAAAACTCTATAGGTAATGTCGTCTACGAAAAAGTTGCTTCTTGCATCTCTTGCTCTTATTATAACAATCGTTTATATAGCTTTGACTTTCAGTCTTAGGCGTGAGCTGGGTTGGTGGGCATATATTGACTGTTTTGCGCTCTTCATGTCTGTCTTCACATGGCTGATGTCGCTGGTTATAGGAAAGATGATTCCACATTCAGGCAAGCTATTAGCCAAAATAGCTTTGGTGTTTGGCATCCTTTTCATTCTTTCTCTAGTAGGCGAATATATAGCCTATTCTGTACTCTTCTAATATATTATTATAGATAATCTTGTAGGGACGCACGGTTAGTGAGTCCTTTTTTATTTTTAATAATGAGTAACTCTTTATGTATAATAAAAAAAAAGGGGACGCACGAGCCGTGCGTCCCAAAAGTTTAATGAGATGAATTAGCAAGGAAGTGCTTCATTTGTCTTGTGCACTGCAGCTGCACTCTTTGCAAAGAGTTCCTTTTCTTCTTCATTCAAGTCGATTTCGATTATCTTCTTGATTCCACCCTTGCCGAGCACACAAGGAACACCGATGCAGAGATCTTTCTCGCCATATTCTCCATCAAGAAGAGCGGAGCAGGGGATTATTGCATCCTGATCGTGGATAACTGCCTCTACAACTTCTGCAGTAGCAGCACCGGGAGCATACCAAGCGCTGGTGCCGAGAAGTTTGGTGAGAGTTGCACCACCTACCATTGTGTCAGCAACTACTTTGTCCATTGTTTCCTTGTCGAGGAGTGTCTCGCATGGTATGCCACGGAGTGTAGCGAAGCGACGCATCGGGATCATGGTAGTGTCGCCATGGCCACCTATTACGAACCCTTCCACTTCGTTGGGGTTAGCACCAAGAGCTTTGCTCAGATAATATTTGAAACGGCTGCTGTCGAGGGCTCCACCCATACCGATGATGCGGTTTTTGGGAAGACCGGACACCTTGTGGATAAGGTAAGTCATGGTGTCCATAGGGTTGGAAACACATACGATGACAGCATTGGGGCTATGCTTAAGAACGCTTTCTGTCACCTGCTTCACGATGCCGGCATTCACGCCGATAAGTTCCTCGCGTGTCATACCTGGTTTGCGTGGAATTCCTGAAGTGATAACAACTACGTCTGAATTTGCAGTAGCTGCATAGTCGTTGGTCACTCCTGAAATGCGAGTGTTCATATCAAGAAGGTTTGCAGTCTGCATCATATCCATAGCTTTGCCTTCGGATACTCCTTCTTTGATGTCGATCATTACAACTTCATCAGCCACTTCGCGGATGGCCATCACATTTGCAGCGGTTGCGCCTACGTTGCCAGCGCCTACAACTGTTACTTTTGACATATCTTTTCTAATTTATAGGGTTACAAGTTATTTTATCTATCTAAAGTCGAAAACTCTTTTTTCTTATGCAAAATTAAGAAAAATTACCGACAACTCAAAATTTTAAACATGAAGTTTTGCGAGATAGCTATAAGCAATTCAAAAGCTTCTTAATCTCTGATGACATTCGGTGAATCCTCAGTGCAATCAATGATTGTAGTGAGTTGAGTACCTCCATCTTCTCCAATGACGACTCCATCTACTTTCCCATCATATGCCTCCATAATAAGCTCCGGATTCCTTGCATAATCCTCATCTTCATATTCTATGGAAGTGGTCAGAAGGGGGTTGCCAAGTTTCTCGGCAATCATTCTTGCCGTAAGGTTATCAGGAATCCTTATTCCAACAGTCTTCCTTTTTTTGAATTCTTTTGGAAGATTTGATTGTGACTTGCATATGAATGTTACAGGCCCGGGTGTATTATCTCGCATCAATTCAAAAGTTTTGTTGCCAATTCGGGCATATTCTGCCGCCATAGAAATGTCAGTGCATATGATGGAAAGATTGTTTTTCTCAGGATTTATTCCTTTCAGATCACACACACCACGGACTGCCTTCTGATTTAGCGCATCGCACATGATTCCATACACACTGTCGGTGGGAATTATCCATATCTCACCCGCTTTAAGCCATCCGGCAATTTGTTCAGCTTGCTTGTCGGAAGGCTCGTCATTCCAAATTTTGATCGATTTCATAAGCTTGACCTGTTTTTATGAGAGGGCTCTTAATGCAAAATTACGAAAAAAATCATAATATCCAACTCCTTTTTTCCGTTTTTTAAACTTGGAAGTCAAATTTTCCATAAAACTTTTAAAATATTAATTTAAAATTATTATTTAGGAAATGAAAATAGGAATACTCGCAGCCATGGACAAGGAATTATCCTTATTGCTTCCACTGATTCATGAAATGAAAGAGGTGGAAATTGACTCGCGTAAGGCATATATAGGCACCATCGGTCATCATGAAGTGTGTGTCATGAAATGTGGCATTGGCAAAGTAAGTTCAGCGTTAAATGCTTTTCGCTTGATAGAATATTTTCATCCTGATTTAGTGATTAATTCCGGAGTGGCAGGTGGTGCAGATGCATCTATGAAAGTTGGATCTCTTCTGGTGGCTACAGAAGCTGCTTATCATGATGTATGGTGTGGACCCGGAACTGAATGGGGACATATGGATGGCCAGCCCGAACGTTTTGCTATGGATGCCAAGGTGATAGAAACTTGTCGGCAGAAAGCTTCCCGCGAAGTTCGTTTTGGGTTGATATGCTCAGGCGATCGCTTCATCAGCAAGGTTGAGGAAGTGGATTTTATTAAGCAAAATTATCCGGATGCTCTCGCTTGCGACATGGAATCAGCTTCCATTGCTCAAGCTTGTCATGATTGCGGAGTGCCTTTCGCTGTAGTGAGGGTTGTCAGCGACACCCCGGGTCATGCCGATAATATATCTCAATATAAGAATTTCTGGGTTGAGGCTCCTGAAAAGACCTTCAATAGCGTAAAGTCAATTATTGAGAATCTATAATGAATCTTTGAGTTTCTAAAAGAATGTCTTCTGCAAAACTAAGCAAGTTGAAACCGTTCATGCTGCCCATAGCTATGTTGGGTGGCATTCTGTTTTATCCATGGATGGGATATATCCAATTCCTTTCTCCATATCTAATTTTTGCGATGCTTTTCATCACCTATTGCAAACTTGATTTCCGACATATTGCACTTGGGAGGTTTCAATGGGTACTTCTTGGCATCCAGATGCTTATAGCAGCTGTTGCTTATTTATCTCTTGCATGGATAAATCATACTGTGGCAGAAGGTGTTTTTATCTGTGTATTCATTCCGACGGCAACCGCAGCACCGGTCATATGTGCCATGCTTGGAGGGAGCCTGCCTAAACTCGCTACTTATTCACTTCTCTGTAATGTATTTGTTGCGATAGCAGGCCCCTTCGTCCTTGCTCTCATCGGCGACACCCAATATAGTTTTTGGGAATCATTCATGATGATTTTCAGAATGGTGATGCCTCTTCTTTTAGGTCCACTTCTTGCATCATTTTTACTCAGGCATACTCTTCCCCGTTTTCACGAAGCGGTAAAAGCTCATCAGTCCATATCCTTCTATCTTTGGGCTGTCTCCTTGTTTATCATTGTAGGCGGATGTGTCAGCTTTATCATAAAGCATTATAATCCTAATGAATTGTGGCCTATGATATGGCTTGCAATTGGAGCGTTGATAGTTTGTCTGCTTCAATTCAAGATAGGAAGAATGGTAGGGCGTAAATTTGGTGATCCGGTTTCGGGAGGCCAAGGGATGGGACAAAAAAACACGGTTCTTGCCGTCTGGATAGCACTTGCATACATGAATCCGATTGCTTCAATAGCCCCGGCATCATATATAGCCTGGCAAAACATAATCAACTCATGGCAGATAATGCGCCATAAATCATCTGATAAGATATAAATATTGGATTATTTATCTGATTTTAAAACTTAACTTTAGTGTCGTTGTTTTATTTGCATACACTTAAACTATATTCACTATGAACAACACATCTACATCCTCGACTAAGAAGAGTCGCACATCTGCAATGATTTGGGGCAATCTTCTTGCATTGTCCACTTCAATATGCTGGGGTCTGAACGAACCGGCAAACAAAGCTATCATTCCGGATTGGATTTCCGCTTCCGGAGTGGCACTTGGCAGAATATTCGGTGCCACTATTCTGATATGGCTTATTTCTCTATTTGTTAAGAATGAAAAGATTCAAAAAGGAGATTGGAAACTCTTCTGGGCTTCAGCTCTGATGATGCTTGGATTCGTTTATGTTTTCTCTCTCGCATTCAACACTGCATCTCCAATTGACATTGCTATCATTCTTACATTCCAACCAATTTTGGTAGTCATAATTAATGCGATTTTCAAGCATGAACATGTTTCGCTGCTTGAAGTCATAGGAATGGTAATTGCTCTTGGAGGTGCCTTATTGGTGATTTTGGGAGGTGGAAACTTTGATTCGGGTCGTCTGGTAGGAGATCTATTCGCTGTGGTTTGTGCTGTCACTTATGCAATCTATCTCGTGATAATTGAAGGTCCTTCAAAGAGATATGGCACTATAAGTCTCATGAAATGGGTATTCTTATTTACTGCAATACTCGCATCTCCACTTATCTTCACAATTTCACCGGATATGCCAATCTTCACTCACGGCAAAGTGATGCCTTGGTTGCTTCTCGGATTCATAATTCTTTTCCCTACGGTCTATTGCTATCTTGTAACGCCTCCAGCTATTAAACTTGTAGGCAGCGAAGTATTGGCATTCTATCAGTATTTAGTGCCTGTAATTACTACTGTAGTTGCAATAGCCACAAAGATGGATTCGTTCCATTGGTATCAACCGGTATCATTTGTAATTATCGTAGCAGGCGTAATCCTTGTCAACTACGCCAAAGCAAAACACTCATTGACAGCTCCACAGACCCCACAATAAAAAACCTAATTCCATAAAAGGACGCACGCCCATGCGTCCTTTTTTTTCAAAATTCTTTTGCTACTTACAAATTCTTCCTTGAATTGACATTTTCCCTTGAATATTTGTTTATGATATAATTTTGTTGTATATTTGCAAATAAAATAATAACGCTATGGAAGCAGCAATTCAAAGAAAAGCAACGATGTTCCGTCTAAGTACAGATTTGATAGAACGTCTGAAAGAGATGGCGAAAAAGGAACACCGAAGTCTCAACAATTTTGTGGAATGCATACTTGTTGACGTGGCTTATAATGAACCAAATGATATTACAAAAGCTGCAATTGATGAGGCTCGAAGTGGTAAGTTAAGAGGTACAACTCCTGTCGATACTTCTTCTATAGAAGCTATGTTCAAATCTGCTGGACTATGAAAACCTTAGTTCAAACGTCCCAGTATAAAAAAGATCTTAAGCGGATTCGTAATAATCTTAAAAAAGCAAGTGCCTTAATTGAAATCCTCAAAAAACTTGAGAATGAAATCCCGATTCCCCCAGAAAATAAACCGCACTTGCTATCAGGAGACTATGCAGGTTGTATGGAATGTCATATAGAAGGAGATTTTCTTTTGATTTGGATAGATCCTAATACGGATGAAATTGATTTAGTGCGACTTGGTTCCCATTCAGAACTATTTGGAAAAGGCAAAAAACGATAAGTTTATCAGTAGGTCTAATTTGACTCTTTCGAAATTTGAGATGATAGATGTAATAAATTGTAGTAGGACTTTATCCAAAGTTTTGCGTCATAAAGATAAACGTTAAAGCTGCTAAGATATGAGACAAGTATTATTGCTTATTATTCTCTTTTCACAGATAGTGTGTTTCGGACAAATGATAGAAAATGACGTCATTGTTAAGACTTATGCTGTTCCTGATAGCATAAAAAAAAGGGTTACAAATTATAATATCACAGACATATCAGCTAATGCTTACTATATTCCTTCTACCAATCAATTGCAGAACCCGATCTCAGAATATGAGAGCTTAAAGAATTTAGCTCAAATAAATTTATCAAATGTTTATGCGTGTCCCGGATCAACCATTATCCATCTATGGAATAAAGCCCAATTTATCGCTACAGGTGATGTAAGAGATTTTCCGGGGTTAATGCATATTCATAGTGGCACCATAGGTATAAATCAAAACATTGGCAAATTTTCTTTTTACGCCGGTGCGGTTGCTAACAAATATGGATATTTCAATGGACTTTCCACTCAATACGGGCTTGCTGGAAAAATACACGGTCAATTCACATCCAATCTCTCATTCACTGCTTTTGGAACTTATTATTTCGGTCGTCCTAATGGCTTTCCTATGATTCCGGCAATGGTCGGAAATTATGGTGTTTCAACCTTCGGAGGATATATGAGCTATCAATTCAATAGTACTTTTGGAGTTGACGTTGGAGCTCAGACAGTCCAACAATTTGGAACAAATAAATATTATGTAGAGCCAATAGTCACTCCGACAGTCAAAGTTGGAAAAGTTAGGATTGGACTACCCGTAGGTCAAATCCTCCATGGCATAATTCGCTCCCAAGCCGAACAACGAAACCTTAGAAAATAATTAATTCTTCTTCGCCGTCTTGTCGCAGCCAGACAGTATTTTTTCTTGTTGCAGCACGATTATTGCAACATCCTGAATCTTTGAGGTATATTTCAAAAATAAATGAAAATTTGTAGCAAAATCAAAAATTTTTACTTAATTTTGCAAATATTTAGCTCTCTAATCGAATTAAAGGATACTTTTTGACTGATTGAAGCTGGTTTATATTCATTTATCTGCCAAATATTTTAAGAATAAGCGTATATCATATTATCTTTAGATTATTGGAATTTGTAAAATTACTTTAATCAAAAGATGAAACAATGGTATCGGCTCTCACGCTTCTTCTCATTAATATCTCCGTAGAGTGCCCGGAGTGTTTTTTATAATATGAAAAAAAAGCTTTTAGCCCTTTCCGTAACTCTACTGGCTTTTAATTTTGGGTGGGCTCAAACATTCAGTTACTCCTTTAAAGGTCAAACTTTGACCTATCAAGTATTGGATAAAGAGAGTAAGACATGTAGTGTAGAATCCAATACTGAAACTTCAGGTATTCTTGAAATACCGGAAGTTGCAATTTTCGAGAATACTGAGTACGCTGTGACAGCTATTAGTGATTATGCATTTCAAAATTGCAAATCTCTGACTTCAGTAATCTTACCTCCAACGATGACTTCTGTCAATACCACAGCATTCGACAAGTGTTCGGGTCTCCTTAAAAACGCCTATCCTTCAACGATAAGCAACCCCTTTCCTTCTAACAGAACAGTTACAAAAAATATAGAATACAATCCTAAAGATCTCACGATAGTAGATGGTATTTATTATAATAAAGATATAACTTCTGTTTTGTTTGTTTCTATAGACTTTTCAGGAGAATATGTAGTTCCAAAGTCAGTTGTAGATATTTGTGACTATGCTTTTGATTATTGTAGTAGTATGACTGCAATAAAAGATCTAAAATCTATTCAGTCAGTGGGAGAGCGAGCTTTTTATAATTGTTCAGGATTAACTTCTATTGAATTCAGTGATGCTCTGCAGGTTGTTGGCAATTCTGCATTTAGTGGTTGTTCAGGATTGATAACTCTTGAGCTTGGTAATTCGCTTAGAGTTATAGGTGAAAGTGCATTCACAATGTGTGAAAATGCAGAGGTTGATTTGGATCTATCACTCATAGAAAAAATAGGGGCTAAGGCTTTTTGGGGTTGCAATGGTGTTAAGTCGGTTATTATTGGTAATTTAATCGATTCAATAAGTTCGGATGCTTTCCATGCATGTAGAAATATGTCAAATTTGGTGATTGGCAACTCAGTAAAGCATATCGGTGATGAGGCCTTCTCTATGTGCTATGGTTTAAAAAGTATAGAACTTAATAATTCAGTTGAATCTATAGGTTATTTAACTTTTGGCTCATGCAAAGGACTTTCTAAACTTGTGCTTGATAAGACTGTCAAAACTATTGGTAAACAAGCATTTTATAATTGTACAGGACTGGAGTCTCTGGTAATAGGAGCTTCTGTTGAATCAATTGGTGACATGGCATTTATAGATTGTAATGCTTTGACTTCGGTTGTTTGTAAATCTACTACACCTATTGAGAAAAGTGAAGATTCACAAGTTTTTTCTAATCCTGTTTATGAGAATGCTTCTCTCTATGTACCTGAAGATGCACTTGATGCATATAAATCAACTTCTCCATGGTCATTATTTTCTAATATGGTTGTGGGAGACCCAAACAAAATAGAGAGCATAAAAGATCAGTCGAATGTACTCGATCTCTCAAAACCCTACATAATTTATGACTTGAATGGAAGCAAAGTTTCGTTTACTGATCAATCCATTCAATCCATGGGCAAAAGGATTTATATTATTACCCAGGATGGAAAATCAAAGAAGTTCATTTCTAAGTAACTTCTTCACAGCACATGGTCGGATAACAAATTAAGACTATTCTTTAAAAGCCGTCTTGTCGCAGCAGGACGGCTTTTTCTGCTTTTGAGAGCAGCAATCCTGAAGGCTGCATCCACAACATCCTGAATATTTGCCATGTTTCTTTCTGCGAAACTTGACAATAACCCAGACCACAGATGCCAACAAAATAATCCCAACTATTATGTATTGTATCGTTTCGTTCATTGCTTTTCAGTTGATTTGGAAGAGGATGTTTTCGACGAAGATGTTTTCTTTTTTGTTTTAGGAGTCTCCACTATTTGAGTAATCCGGCGGTTAGACGGATCTCGGAGTACCGAAAGTGTAATCTCATTTATCATCCCTTTCTGCTGCGAAATGAATTCACTCGCGCTATAATCTCCTCTTTCAATGGCACGAAGCCTCCCTTCCCATATGCCGGTCAGTTTGGCGCTTTTAAGAAGCTCCTCTTTGATAAGTCCGATTAACTCGATACCGGCATCAGTTGCCCTCAATGACTTTCCTTGCTTTCTGATATATGCTCTTTTATATAAAATCTCAATAATTGCGGCTCGAGTAGAAGGGCGGCCGATTCCGTTAGCTTTCAGAGCCTCCCTTAATTCCTCATCATCTACTGACGCTCC
The DNA here is from genome assembly GCA_964399005.1 of uncultured Sangeribacter sp. Taxonomy (GTDB): domain Bacteria; phylum Bacteroidota; class Bacteroidia; order Bacteroidales; family Muribaculaceae; genus Lepagella. The sequence goes on along the minus strand of CAYNPB010000010.1, from coordinate 19,414 downwards.
GGCTGTCTCCATCGCTTTCAGAAGAGTGCCTTCCGTGTAATAACTTGGTGGAGTTGTGGTCTTCTTTCCAAGAAATGGCTTGTGCGGCCCCTTCTCGCCCTTTACGAACTCCGGTAGGGTCTTTTCTTGGTCCTTCCCTTCGTCGTTATTGTCATCTTGTGCCGGCTTATTATTGCTGTTGTTCCAGTCATACACACTCTTCCATCCCGGCTCTGCAATTCTCTTTCCGGAAGCCTTAAATTCAATCTTTCCAGCTTTTCCCTTTACCTGTGTTTGGTCATACACGCAATCCGGAAAGAATACTGAAATAAAACGACGGGCAATTAGGTCATAAACTTCCCATTCTGGCTTAGAAAGCATCTGAGGAGGCACTCCTGTCGGAATGATGGCATGGTGGTCCGTAACCTTAGAATTATCAAACACCTTATTGCTCTTTTTCAGTTTTTTCCCACGAATTGGCTTCAAAACCTCCTGGTAATATCCGAGTCCGTTAAGAATAGGACCGCACTTGGGATACACGTCATCAGTAAGATAAGTGGTGTCGACACGTGGATAAGTGGTAAGTTTCTTCTCATATAGCGCTTGGATGGTCTTAAGTGTCTCATCTGCACTAAGCCCGTATTTCTTATTAGCCTCTACCTGAAGGCTGGTAAGATCGAAAAGTCGTGGTGAGGCTTCTTTAACCTTCTTCCTGGTCACTTCCGTCACCTCAAATTCGCTCTGAGCTGCTTCTTGAAGTTTCCCTTGCCCGTCCTCCTCTGTCTTAAAGGCTTTTACATTTGAAGTGAAAGTCACATCACGATACAGGGTGCGGAGTTCGAAAGTCGTGGTAGGCACAAAATTCTCAATCTCCTTCTGTCTGTTCACAACAAGAGCGAGGGTAGGGGTCTGTACTCTTCCGACTGACAGCACGTTATTCCGGCTATCGTTTCTCTCAGCATATTTCAAAGTATACAGGCGAGTGGCATTGATGCCCAAAATCCAGTCGCCGATAGCCCTACATAGCCCTGCTACATAGAGACTTTCCAATTCCTTCTGTGGTCTGAGATGCTCGAAGCCTTCCCTTATCGATTCGTCTGTAAGTGAAGAAATCCATAGTCGCTCAACGGGTTTGTCACAGCCGGCTTTCTGCATCACCCAGCGTTGTATAAGCTCTCCTTCTTGCCCTGCATCACCGCAGTTGATGACCTTCTCACATCGCTTTATAAGACGCTCTATGACCTCAAACTGATGCTTGATGCCTTTATCGTCCTTAAGTTTTATGCCAAACCTCTCAGGTATCATCGGCAAAGCAGAAAGCGACCATCGTTTCCAGTCTGGTGTATAGTCAGCAGGGTCTTTCAGCTCGCAGAGATGGCCGAAAGTCCAGGTGACACAATAATTGCCACCTTCAAAATATCCATCTCTTCTCACATCAGCGCCAAGAATCTTGGCAATGTCAGCTCCTACACTCGGTTTCTCGGTGATACAAAGAATCATTTTATTCTCGTCTCTAAATTTACAAATATCTTATCGCGCTACTCACAATACTCTGCGCGATACGCGATACGCATTACGCGTTACTCCTCCATCCCCTTGGCCTCATTCCAGTATTCATCCATCTCAGCAAGAGTCATCTCTTTCAGACTCTTCCCTGCTTCCTTAGCTTTGGCCTCAAGATAATTGAACCTCTTGATAAATTTCCTGTTGGTAGCTTCAAGTGCATTTTCCGGCACAACATCATAGAGTCTCGCAGCATTCACGATAGAGAAGAAAAGATCTCCAAATTCCTTTTCAACACCCTCATGATTTCCTGCTTTGAGTTCGGCTTCCACTTCCGCAGTCTCTTCTTTCACTTTATCCCAAACTTGCGACGGCTGTTCCCAATCGAATCCAACGTGGGCAGCCTTCTCCTGAATTCTATAAGCCTTTATAAGAGCCGGCAAAGCTCCGGGAACGCCCGATAGCACAGTCTTATTGCCATCCTTCTCTTTAAGTTTAATCTGCTCCCAATTGTCGGCAACAGCATCTGCTGTCTCGGCCTTCACTTCCCCATAAATATGTGGGTGCCGGAAAATTAGCTTGTCGGTGAGAGCATTGCATACATCTGCAATGTCAAATTGCTCTTTTTCATCTGCGATCTTGCTGTAGAATGCCACATGTAGAAGCACATCGCCAAGTTCTTTTTTAATGTTTGGAACATCATCGGCAATTAATGCGTCGCATAGTTCATACACTTCTTCTATAGTATTGGGGCGAAGCGACTCATTAGTCTGCTTTCTATCCCACGGACATTTTTCGCGAAGTGTGTCAAGTACATCGAGAAGTCGGCCAAATGCCTCTATTTTTTCTTGCTTTGAATGCATATGATTTATGACTATTGAGTAAAAAATATACTGCAAAATTACTAAAAATTCCGCAAAAATTGCTATCTTTGCCTTTTGAAATCTATTGCAGGAGGCGTTTTTCGATTGTTCTCTTTCCATTCGAGATACCATTTTGAGAGTCTTGGCAATAGCAAATAGATGATAATTAATGAATAAAATATTAGATACAAGAAAAGTCGACAAATTCTCAAAGCTTTTGGATGAGGTGAATTCTATCGTCCTTACTTGTCATGTGCGTCCTGATGGCGATGCAATTGGAAGCACGCTTGGATGGATGCATCTACTCGAAAGTTTGGGAAAGTCTGTCGTGGTTGTAGTCCCTGACAATGCTCCCCGGTCACTTTCATTTCTCCCCGGTTTTGATCGCATGGCAGTTTTCACTCGCCATGAGGAGTATTGTGAGAAACTTTTCAATGAGGCGGATCTGGTGATTTGTTGCGATTTTAATCAGCCCTCACGTCTCGATCGCATGCAGAGGCTGCTTGAAAATTCTGTATGCGCCAAGGTGCTTATCGACCATCATGTAGAGCCGGCTCCTTTCGCTGACATCTTGTTTTCATTCCCGGATATGTCGAGCACATGCGAGCTTTCTTTTAGAATTATGGCGGAACTCGGACTCTATTCCGAAATCAATCTTGATTCAGCCACATGCCTCCTTACAGGAATGATTACGGACACTAAGAATTTTACCGTCAACTGCAAAAGTCCTGATATATATGAGATTTTGCAGCGTCTTCTTGAGAAAGGTTGCGACAAGAATCGCATTGTGCGATTGTCACTAATGGAGAAAAGCTATGGCGCTATGATGCTTGAGGCTTATGCACTTTCAAGTAAACTCGAGATCTTCCCGGAATATCATGGTTCCATTATTTGCCTCGATAAAGAGGAGTGTGAAAGATTCCACTACGAAAAAGGGGATACGGAGGGTATCGTCAATCGTCCCACTGAAATCAGAGGCATTACCTTTAGCTTTTTTCTTCGCGAAGACGACGACTGCGTGAAGGTATCTGCAAGAAGTGTGATGGATTTTCCTGTCAATGAGATGTGTAAGGATATTTTCGGAGGGGGTGGACATGTCATGGCTGCCGGAGCGGAATTTCATGGCTCTCTCGAAGAATGCCGTAAATTGCTTTTGGAGTCCTTTCCCAAATATTCACATTATCTTAAAGGACGCAGCGAAAAACTTGACTACTTCGACATAAAGACTCCCGAAGAAGTTTGATAACAATTAAATTCAGTATATAGCAATGAAAATTCAATTGAAATATTGTGTGTCTATTTTGTTGATGATGATGTTTGTCTTCTCATCTTGCGACAAGACGGAAAGTTATTCTGATCTTCTCAAGAAGGAGCAAAAGGCAAGCAACTGGTTTTTAGCTCAACATAAGGTTTGCAATGTAATACCCCCCGACAGCGCCTTTATTGAAGGTCCGGATGCTCCCTTCTATCGTATGGATGAGGACGGATACATCTACATGCAGGTCATTAAGTCGGGCGAGAAGCCCGGCAAGCGTGATATTCCAGTTGCCGGGGCTACCGTCTATTTCACATATACCCGTTGGAACATTGATACGATGTATAGCAGCAATTCACTTAATATTGCAGCCGAGGATGGAAATCAAGACAATTTCCTTACGTCAGTAGGTAACACATATTTTATATATAAGAATTATAGTGTTAAGGCATCAGCTACATTCGGATCAGGAATGCAGGTTCCTGTCAGCTATCTCGGCTACAATTCGGAGGTAAACATTCTTCTGAAGTCATATTACGGCTTCTCAACAGAAAACACCACCTGCATCCCATTTCTTGTCAACGTAAGCTATTTTAAAGCGGAATACTAAATTTCGGCACTCCACTATTCTAAATTCTAAAACTAAATTAAAAAATATATAATGAGTATCATAAAATCAATCTCCGGCATACGTGGCACAATTGGCGGCGCTAACGGCGAAGGCCTTGGAGGTGTCGACATCGTGAAGTTTACAGCTGCTTACGCTCAGCATATAAAGAATGAAAATGGCGGTGCAACCGGCAAGATAGTTGTAGGACGTGATGCCAGAATTTCGGGCCCGATGGTCTCTCATCTCGTGGTCGGAACTCTGATGGCAATGGGCTTCGATGTCATCAATATCGGCCTTGCTACGACTCCCACCACAGAACTTGCCGTAGTTGGCGAGAAAGCTGACGGTGGAATCATCCTGACAGCAAGCCACAATCCGATACAATGGAACGCTCTTAAGCTTCTCGACCGCAACGGTGAGTTCCTGACGGATGAAGCAGGAAAGGAAGTGATTCGTATTGCCGAGGAAGAAGATTTTGTGTTTGCTGAGGTGATGGATCTGGGTGCTGAGTATGTCAACAATACATGGGGAGAGCGCCATATTGATATGGTGAAGGAACTCCGTCTGGTAGATGTAGATGCAGTTGCTAAAGCTGACTTTACGGTTGCAGTGGATGCCGTCAATTCAGTTGGTGGAATTGTGATACCTCGTCTCCTGAAAGCTCTCGGAGTGAAGAATATCATTGAACTCAACTGTGAGGCTAATGGACACTTCGCTCATACTCCCGAGCCTATTCCTGAGAATTTGACTCAGATAGCAGATCTCATGAAGTCTGGTAAGGCAGATGTCGGTTTCGTTGTCGATCCGGATGTAGATCGCCTTGCAATTGTAATGGAAAATGGCGAGATGTTTGTAGAAGAATACACTCTCGTGGCAGTAGCCGACTACATACTTTCCCATACTCCCGGCTCCACTGTCTCTAATCTCAGTAGTTCCCGCGCTCTTCGCGATGTGACACGTCGACACGGCTGTGAATATAATGCTGCTGCGGTAGGAGAGGTGAATGTTGTGGCTAAGATGAAGGAGACCGGTGCTGTGATCGGAGGAGAAGGCAATGGGGGAGTGATATATCCCGAATTGCACTATGGCCGTGATGCCCTCGTCGGAGTGGCTATTTTCTTGACACTCCTTGCAAAATCAGGAAAGAAGGTAAGCGAACTTAAGAAGACTTATCCTCCCTATCAGATCGCAAAAAATAAGATTCAGCTCACCCCGGATATCGATGTCGATGCTATCCTGCTTGCTGTCAAGGATAAGTTTGCCGGTTGCGACATCACTGATATTGACGGAGTAAAAATTGATTTTCCCGAGTCTTGGGTACATCTTCGCAAGTCGAACACCGAACCCATTATCCGCATCTACAGCGAGGCTGAGACAATGGAAAAAGCCGAAAAGCTTGCAGAAGAAATAAAACAAGTCATCGCATCACTATAAATTACCTAAATTCTGAATTAGAATTATGTTGAAAAAATTCTTCTTAAATCTCCTTTCTTCTTTTGTGGGAGCTTGGATTGCCATGGTGCTCTTCTGTGTGGTAGCAGTCCTCGTAGTGATTGGCGTGGCAGCTCGTTTAGGTGCCGACGACGACTCTAAATCCACTAAGGTAAGCTCCGACTCAGTGTTGCTTCTCGACCTCTCCGGCACTATCATAGAGACTCCGGAAACAGGTCAGATCGATTTCCTTTCGCTTGCCACAGGCGAGGGCGTTGAATCTCCTACAGCTCTCAATGTCTTGGTAGATGGAATCCGTGAGGCAAAAGATGCAAAGGAGATCAAAGCAATGTATATCAAGTGCGGACACCCATCGGCTTCTCCGGCGACTCTCAATGTAGTGCGTATGGCAGTTGCTGATTTCAAGAAGAGTGGGAAGAAGGTGTATGCATATGCAGATGCTATGACTATGGGCGATTACTTCGTGGCTTCTCAGGCCGATAGCCTTTTCCTAAATCCCGGTGGCATGTTGGAGATTTCCGGACTTGGTGGCACCACTCTTTTCTTCAAGGATCTGCTTGATAAGATCGGAGTAAAGATGACACTTGTCAAGGTCGGCACATTTAAGTCGGCCGCCGAACCATATATTGCCAATCAGATGAGTGCACCTGCCCGGGCTCAGCTCGATACTCTTTATGGCAACATGTGGAGCTATATTGGCGACGCGGTGGCAGAAGGACGCAAGGGGCTTGATGCAGATGCAATGAATAAGGCTGCTGATGAGTTTATTGTGTTTAAGCCCTCTTCGGAAGTATTGAAGCAGGGATATGTAGACCGTCTCGTCTATGAGCGCCAGATCGATGATATTATTGGTCGTCTTGTCGGCAAAGAAGGAAAGAAAGTAAAATATTATTCTCCAGAGACTCTTTCCGAAAATTCAAATTGGGGAAAGGAATATGGCAGTAAGAATAAAGTGGCTGTTCTTTATGCTACCGGTGAAATTCAGGAATATGCCAAAAGTGGTATAGACTGCTATAAGCTCGTGCCTCAAATCACTGAATTAGCCGACGATGACAATGTCAAGGCCCTCGTGCTCCGTGTCAATTCTCCCGGAGGCTCAGTGTTCGGAAGCGAGCAGATAGGTGAGGCTCTTGATTATTTCAAGTCGAAAGGAAAACCTTTTATTGTTTCAATGGGCGACTATGCAGCTTCCGGTGGTTACTGGATTTCATGCACGGCCGATAAGATTTATGCCGATCCTCTGACCATTACCGGCTCAATTGGTATCTTCGGTCTTTTCCCGTCAGCTGAAGGACTTGTGAAAAAGCTTGGAGTGACTCCACAGACTGTCAGCACTAATCCCGGCAAAAACATTACTTTGTTCTATGATCCTACTCCAGAGCAGCTTGATGTATTGCAGACATATATCAACGACGGTTATACCCGCTTTGTTAAGCGTGTGGCGAAGGGAAGGAATATGAAGGAGGAAAGAGTCCGCCAGATAGCCGAAGGGCGAGTCTATGATGCAGCTCAGGCTATGAGTCTTAAACTTGTAGATCAACTCGGTTCGCTTGATGATGCCGTCGCTTTCGCCGCTACTAAAGCGGGACTGAAAGCTGACAAGTATGGAGTGGCTATCTATCCTAAATATAAACCTGATTTCTTCGACCTTCTTAAGTCTCAAGGTCTTGATCAGCTGAATATGGAGATTGCAAAGAAGGCTGGAGTCAATCCTGAGTCGGTGATTATCAGTGAGACTTCCAAGCTTCTGCGTCGCTCTCCCTGGCAAGCGCGAATGACTCCTCTATCAGTAAGATTTAATTAATCACTTCATCTTTTATGGCTGCGCTCGACAAATATCTAAAATATGCATTGACTCCGTTTTCGTGGCTTTATGGGTTCGGAGTCTATATACGTAATAAGTTTTTTGACTGGGGAATATTGAAAGAAGTTTCATTTGGTGTTCCCGTTGTCGGCGTAGGTAATATCACAGTTGGAGGCACCGGCAAGACTCCTCATGTTGAGTACATTCTTGAGTGCCTTCGCTATAAACGCAATATTGCAGTCCTGAGTCGTGGCTATAAAAGAAAGACTCGAGGCTTCATCGTAGCTTCAGCCAAAAGCACTCCTGATAGCATTGGCGACGAACCCCTTCAGATATATGAGAAATTCGGAGGTACGGTAAAAGTGGCCGTATGTGAGAGTCGCGTCAAAGGGGTTAGGGAACTGATCCGACAGTTTCCTAAGATCGACCTCATCGTTCTTGATGATTCGTTCCAGCACCGCTACATAAAGCCGAAGGTGAATATAATGCTTATGGATTACTCTCATCCTGTCTATAATGATAATATTCTCCCCTTAGGCAGGATGAGGGAAAGCAGCGATGCCAAATATCGTGCCGATATGGTGATCACGACCAAATGTCCGTCAGACATTTCGGCTCTCGATATGCGTTTGGTGTCAAAGCATCTTGAGCTTATGCCCTATCAGAAACTCTATTTCTCAACGTTTGATTACGGAGGCCTTATTCCCGTTTTCCCTGACGATTGCACCGAGCGTGTAAGAATAGCTGATATTGCAGCCGATGATTCCGTGATTCTTCTTACAGGAGTGGCAAATCCTCGTCCGTTTGTCAATCACTTCCGGGAATATCCCTTTAAAAAGAAGGTGCTTCATTTCCCGGATCATCACGACTTTAAAAAGTCGGATTTGCATAAGATTCTGAGTAAGTTTAATGAAACTGCCGGCAAACGAAAGTTCATCATCACCACTGAAAAAGATGCAATGCGCATAAGCCATAACCCATATTTTCCGGTTGAATTGCGCCCTTATATCTTCTATATGCCTATTGGCGTTAGGATGCTTGAGACAAATTTTGGCTATGATTTTGTCCCCGATCTCCTTCATGCGATAGAAAGATAAACAATAAGCATTCCCTCAGCGTTTCTCTTTTAGAAATAATTTATTCCGGCGCATTTTTGCTTCGGATAGGTTGAGCTTTAAAATTTATACGATGGAAAAAACAATGTTAGACAAAATTAAGGAGACTTCCTCCTTTATTCGTGGCAAAGTCGCAAAGTTGCCTGAAATAGCAGTTATTCTTGGTTCCGGTCTTGGCAATCTTGCCGATCATATGGATGTAGAAGCAGAGATTGACTATCATGACATTCCCAATTTCCCCGTTTCTACTGTTGCCGGACATGCCGGAAAACTTATTTTCGGCACACTGGGAGGTAAATATATAATGGCGATGAAAGGTCGCTTTCATTATTACGAGGGATATGATATGAAGCAGGTGACTTTTCCTGTTCGTGTCATGAAAGATCTCGGTGTCAAAACGCTTTTCGTCAGCAATGCTGCAGGAGGCATGAACAAGGAGTTTCGCGTGGGTGATGTTATGGTTATTACAGATCATATCAATCTTTTCCCCGAAAACCCTCTACGTGGCAAAAATTATGAAGAACTTGGCACCCGTTTCCCGGCTATGACGGAAGCATATAAAAAATATCTTGTGAAGTATGCAGATGATATAGCAGATGCGGAGGGCCTTCGTCTGATGCATGGTGTATATGTGGGCACTCCCGGTCCTACATTCGAGACTCCTGCCGAATACGAATATTTCCGTATTATTGGCGGAGATGCTGTAGGTATGTCTACAGTGCCTGAAGTGATCGTAGCAAATCATGCCGGTATGGATGTCTTCGGACTGTCGGTTATCACTGACCTGGGAGGAAAAGACGTAGATTATGTCCCGACTCACGAGGAAGTGCAGCAGGCAGCTGAGACAGCTTCACCAGTCATGGTGAAACTTATCACTCAGATGCTCAAAAAACTCTAATACCTCATCCAAGACGCAAAACACACATTCACTATGGCAGAAATATCAGATTTAGGAGAATTCGGCCTGATTGATAGGCTGACCTCCAATTTCCCTTTGCGGAATGAATCTTCAAAATACGGTGTCGGAGATGATGCCGCAATTCTTAATTTCGGTGGTAAAGATGTTCTCGTCACTACTGATCTCCTTCTCGAAGGAATACATTTCGACTTAAGATATGTCCCGCTGAAACATCTTGGTTATAAGTCAGCAATCGTTAATTTTAGCGACATTTACGCGATGGGAGGCACACCTCGTCAGATCACTGTTTCGCTTGGTGTGTCAAGCAGATTTTCAGTAGAGCATATCGACTCCCTTTATGAGGGTATTCGCACTGCATGTGATCTTTATGGAGTCGACCTTGTCGGAGGCGACACATCAGCTTCTGTCACAGGACTTGTCATAAGCATCACTTGTATCGGCGATTGCGAGAAAGGTAAGGCTATCAGAAGAGACGGTGCGAAACCCACCGATTTAATTTGCGTTTCCGGAGATCTGGGAGCTGCCTATATGGGTCTCCAGCTTCTCGAACGAGAAAATCGTGTGAGCGCAGCTGCAGGACAAGATTTCCAACCAGATTTCTCCGGGAAGGAATATATTTTGGAGCGTCAGCTCAAACCGGAAGCACGCAAAGACATCATTGAGGCTCTCCATAAAGAAGGTATTCATCCGACATCTATGATGGATGTAAGCGATGGCCTTTCTTCTGAACTTCTACATATATGCAAGAATTCCAATACAGGGTGTCGTGTATATGAAGATAAGATTCCTATCGATTATCAGACTGCCCTTATGGCTGAAGAACTTAATATGAATCTCATTACGGCTGCCATGAATGGGGGGGAAGACTACGAACTTCTCTTTACTGTCCCTCTCACCGACCATGATCGCATTGAAAATATCAAGGGTGTCAAGATGATTGGCTATATCACAGCACCCGAACTCGGATGCGCCATGATAACTCGGGATGGTCAGGAATTCCCTCTGAAAGCACAAGGCTGGAATGCTTTTACTCATGATAAGTAAGCCTCGAAGCATCTCAAATCATATTAGTCATAATAGGGGCGCACTCTTGGTGCGTCCTTATTCATAATCTTAAACGTGATTTTGCTTTATTTAACAGTAATTTTGTGCCTATTACAAAACTAAAGTGTTAAATTTGCATCTAATTAGTGAAATTCGGCGTCTGGAGTGAACATATATTCCGGTAGCCATAAGTAAAAATTATACAGAAAACAACTGAAGCCCTTATGGAACAGACAGTTAATATTCGTGAGCTTAACGATCGCATCGCTGCCAAAAGCAATTTCCTCAGCATGATTCGTAATGGTATGGATCAGCGTATCGTAGGTCAGAAACATTTGGTTGACTCTCTTCTTATCGCACTTCTTTGCAATGGACACGTTCTTCTTGAAGGTGTACCGGGCCTTGCTAAAACTCTTGCTATTAAGACACTTGCCAGCATAGTTGATGCAAAATACTCCCGAATTCAGTTTACTCCCGACCTTCTCCCTGCGGATGTGATCGGTACTCTCATCTACAGCGTGAAAAAAGAGCAGTTCGAGGTTAAGAAAGGCCCTATTTTCGCCAACTTCGTTTTGGCTGATGAGATCAACCGTGCTCCGGCTAAGGTGCAGAGTGCCCTTCTTGAGGCTATGCAGGAGCGTCAGGTGACAATTGGAGATCAGACATTCCCGCTCGATCGTCCTTTCCTCGTCATGGCTACTCAGAACCCGATTGAGCAGGAAGGTACTTATCCTCTCCCCGAAGCTCAGACCGACCGTTTCCTTCTTAAGGTTATCATCGGTTATCCTACCAAGCAGGAAGAAAAACTAATCATCCGCCAGAATATCCGTGGTGCTCTTGATGATGTCAGGGCAGTTGTGTCCACTCAGGATGTATTGGAGATTCAGAAGCTCGTCCGCGAGATTTATATAGATGAGAAAATTGAAAACTATGTTGTGGATATAGTTTTTGCTACCCGTAATCCGGAAGCTGCCGGTCTGAAAGACCTCGAAGGTATCATCGCTTACGGTGCTTCTCCTCGTGCTTCAATTTCTCTCGCTCTTGCTGCAAGAGCTTATGCTTTCCTTCAGGGTAGAGGCTATGTCATTCCGGAAGATGTTCGTGCTGTGTGCCATGACGTGATGCGCCATCGTATAGGTCTCACTTATGAGGCTGAAGCCAACAACATCTCTTCAGATGAGATCATTTCTCGTATCCTCGATAAAGTACAAGTACCATAATCTTGTTCTTCTCAAAACGCACTACGCACAATGGATGCCAAAGAACTTCTTAAGAAAGTACGCAAAATAGAAATAAAGTCGCGCGGTCTCTCCAACAATATTTTTGCCGGTGAGTACCACACTGCTTTTAAAGGTAGAGGTATGATGTTTTCTGAGGTCAGAGAGTATCAGCCTGGCGATGACGTGCGTGATATAGATTGGAATGTGACCGCCCGACACAATAAGCCTTATGTTAAGGTCTACGAAGAGGAGCGCGAGCTCACTGTAATGCTGCTTGTTGATGTCAGCGGTAGCCGTGATTTCGGTGCTGTCGGTCAGGTGAAACGTGAGTTTATCGCTGAGATAGCCGCTACTCTTGCTTTTTCTTCCATTCAGAATAATGACAAAGTCGGGGTGATCTTTTTCAGTGACAAGGTTGAAAAATTCATTCCTCCTCAGAAGGGACGTAAGCATATTCTCTTCATTATCCGTGAGATTATTGATTTCAAGCCCGAGCATCGTGGCACCGACCTCAATGCCCCGCTCGTGTTTATGACTAATGCGCTAAAGAAGCGTTGCTCTGCTTTTTTACTTAGTGACTTTATTGACTCTCACGATTACTTTAAGTCACTTTCCATTGCCAATCATAAGCATGATGTAGCTGCAATTCAAGTCTACGATAAGCGCGATGCTAAGATGCCTGATGTGGGTCTTGTGCGCCTTCAGGATTTAGAGACCGGACGCGACCTTTGGCTTGACACATCTTCAAAAAGTGTACGTAAGGCCTACGACAAGGCTTGGTACGAACGCCAGCAGCAATTTTCTTCCACTACAGCCCGTTGCGGAGTTGACTCAGTTTCGGTGGCTACTGATGAAGATTATGTCAAGGCTTTGCTTGCTCTCTTCCGTAGAAGAGGATGAATTTTATTAATAGATAGTTATGACTAAGTCGGTTTATAAATATTTTTCTATCTTAATTATAGCTCTTTGTAGTCACCTTTCATCGCTCTCTGATGTCAGGGTGACTGCATCGCTTGATTCTACCTCTATCCTTATGGGTCGGATTGATACGCTCAGGCTTTTTGTGGAGCGTGATGCTGATCGCCAAGGAGTGTTCCCTCTTTTTAATAATATGGGACCTGCCGGATATGTGACTCTTTTCAACGATACCGTTGAACTCGGCATCCCAAAGATGGATACCGTCAAGCGGGAGGGTTCCCGCATTGTGGAGCGTCTCGTAGTTCCGGTGCAGGTGTTTGATTCAGGCTTCTACAGGCTTCCTCCATTCGTCTATATCACTGCTACGGATTCGGTTGGGTCAAATCCGGTCGACCTTACAGTAGTTCCTGTGAAAGTTGGAGAGAATGAGGCTATTTCTGACTATCAGGATATTGCTGATCCTTCAGATCGCTCTTTCTGGGACTGGATGCCGGATTGGCTTTACGATCTTTGGTGGTTGTGGCTGCTTCTTATTGCTCTCATCGCAGCAGCTGTTTATTTCGGAAGAAAATATCGCAAGACCGGCAAGTTTATTACTCTTCCCGAAAAGCCTCAACCCAAACCATGGACTGTAGCTTTGGAACGTCTCGAGAGCTTGAAGGCGAAGAGTCTGTGGGAAAATGGCATGGAGAAGGAATATTTCACCGATTTGACCGATATCCTCCGTGATTATCTCTACAAGCGTTTCGGTATTAACGCTATGGAGATGACTTCCCGTCAGATCATGCAGACACTTGCTGATCAGGCTGATGTCAGCGATAAGAGGGCATATGTAAGGAAGATTCTTGACGTTGCAGACTTTGTGAAGTTTGCTAAGGTTCGTCCTCTTCCTGCAGATAATGTTGAGGCTTATGATAATGCTGTCAATTTTGTGAAGGAAACGATTCCGGCAGAGCCTCAGCCTTCCTCAGAAGGTGATTCAAATGATAAATCAGAAGATTCAAAGGAGAAGAAAGGAGGTGAGAAATGAAATTTCTTCATCCCGGAATGCTCTGGTTGCTTCTGCTTCTTATTCCCCTTGTAGTTTGGTATGTCATCAAGCATCGAAGCGCAAACCCTTCTTTAGGAATTTCTACACTCCAGCCTTTCATTAAGTATGGCAATTCTTGGAAAGTGTGGATAATGCATCTTTGCTTTGCTCTCAGATTGCTGTGCATTGCTGCCATCATAGTGGCGCTCGCTCGTCCGCAGACTCATGATAGCCTAAAGAATTCCAGAGTTCTTGGCACTGATATCATACTTGCGATGGATATTTCCGGATCTATGTCGGCTACCGATTTCAAGCCAAACCGTTTTGTCGCAGCAAAGGATGTTGCTACCCAGTTCGTCAATTCGAGGACCAATGATAACATGGGTCTCGTAGTATTTGCCGGAGAGTCTCTTTCATTGATGCCTCTCACCAACGATAGGGCTGCTCTTATCAATGCTATCGCAAATGTCGACATGGGCGACCTTAACGATGGTACTGCCATTGGTGATGGCTTGACGAGTGCTATCAATCGTATTTCGCAAGGAAAAGCCAAGTCAAAAAGCATTATCCTGCTTACCGACGGTAGCAATAATGCCGGTGATGTACCTCCTGTCACTGCTGCTCAGATTGCCAAGCAGAAGGGAATTAAGATCTATACTATTGGTGTAGGCACGAATGGGAAGATGCAGATTGCTGATCCCTATGGGTTCTCGTCTACCACTTTGGAAACAAAGATCGACGAACCTCTTCTGAAGAATATGGCAAAGATGACTGGGGGTAAATATTTCCGTGCTAAGGATGAGCGTATGCTTAAGCAAGTGTTTGAAGAGATTGATTCTCTCGAAAAGTCAAGCATCGATGTCAATTCTGTCACTCTCACTCAAGAAGAGTTCATGCCTTGGCTTTGGCTTGCATTCTCGGCTCTTGCTCTGTCTCTTTTGCTTCGTTATACAATTATTAGAAGAATACCGTAATGTTTACGTTTGCATATCCTGCTTTACTTGTTCTGTTATTGGCAGTGCCTGTGGTGGTATTGCTATATTTCCTCGCACGCTATGCAAGGAAAAAGAAACTTGCGAGCTTCGGAAATCCCGATTCTCTTAAGGATCTCATGCCCGAGGTATCCAAGTATAAACCCCCTTTGAAACTTATTCTTGAGGTGTCGGCGCTGGCCTTCCTTGCTATTGCTCTATGCCGCCCGTGGGGCGGAGTGCATTCTTCAAAGTCGGAAAAGGAGGGTATTGAAGTGGTGATTGCTGTCGATGTCTCCAATTCTATGCTTGCTTCATCCACTTCAGACAATTCCGGCACTTCAAGAATGCGTGCTGCTAAACTGGTGCTTGAAAAGCTTATAAATCGCTTGGACAATGACCGTGTCGGTCTGATCGTCTATGCCGAGGATGCCTATACTCTTATCCCAGTGACGAGTGATTACGTCTCTGCGAAGCTATTCCTCAATTCTATTGACCCTACTCAATATGAAAATCAGGGCACATATATTGGCGCAGCGATTGATAGAGCAGTCAAGTCGTTTAGCCCTGATGATAATATTGGAAAGTCGATAGTGCTCATCACCGATGCAGAGGAATTGGATGATGAAGCCGGGGCAGTAGAGGCTGCTCGTCAGGCAAAGAAAAATCATATACAGCTGAATGTTGTTGGTGTTGGATCTCCGACACCAGTTCGGATCCCTACTTCGTCCGGCCCGATGATCAATCCCGAAACCGGAATGCCTGTTGAGACTGCTCTTGATGAGAATCTGGCTGCAAGAATCGCGGGTGCAGGTGATGGCATCTATGTGAATGCTTCGAATCCGGATGCTCTTAACGAACTTGAAAAACAAATGGATACTGTGAAGAAATCTGCTCTGGCGACAAATGCTTATGCTGTTCATGATGAGCTTTTCTCCATATTCGGTTGGATTGCTCTTGTGCTTCTGTTTATTGATGTATTTATCCTCGACCGCAAGATCAGATGGCTCGATAAGATTACTTTCTTTAAAAAGGAAACTGTCGCTGTCTTTCTGATTGCATTATGTGCAGCCTGTGCATTTGATGCTTCTGCAACTACAAATCGTCAGGAGCGCCGTCTCGTCACTCAAGGAAATGAGCTTTTTAAAGGTGGTCATTATCTTGAGGCAGGGGAGAAATATCAGCAGGCTCTGAAAGTTGAACCTGAATCGAAGGAAGCATTATATAATCTTGGCCTTACATATATAAGAAGAGCAAATGTAGCTCAGTCTGATTCTTTGAAGCAGCAACTCATGCAAGCAGGAGCAGAAGCAATGCAGGCTATAGCGCAGGTTGCCAAGGAAAAACCTAATCTTGCTGCAGATGCTATTTTCAATCTTGGTAATATCGCTTTCAATTCTGAAGACTATGCTCAGGCTGTGCAGATGTATAAGCAGTCATTGCGCATTCGTCCGGAAGATGAGAAGACGCGCCGAAATCTGCGCATAGCTCAAAAGAAACTCCAAAATCAAGATCAGAATCAAGATCAGGACAAAAATCAGGACCAGAATCAAGATCAAGATCAGGAGCAAAATCAGGATCAGAACAAAGATCAGAATCAAGACAATCAGCAAAATCAGGATCAGCAGCAACAGCAGCAACAACAGCAGGAGCTGAATCCTCAGGCGGCTGAGCAGATTCTGAAGGCAATGGAGAATAAGGAAAATCAGACCCGTGCCCGTGTCAACAAAAACGGCCAGGAAGCAGCCGGTCGTGGTAAAAACACTAAGCGCTGGTAAATCGAGAAGACAATGAATTCTAAGTTAAGAATAGTTCCCAATTAGAAATATTCTCAATTCAAAGTTCAAGATTCTCAATTACATTTAGATTATGACCCAAATTAGAAGATATATATTCATACTTTTGCTGCTTGCAATTTCGCTATCCTCAGCTGCTGCCGGCAAGTTTCAGCTATCCGTGTCTACACAGACTGGAAGCGACGACATTGAGGTAGGGGAGCAGTTCTACGTGTATATGAAGCTCGACAATATTGATGGTGAGCCTTCTGCTCCCGATGTTCCGGGGGCTATAGTGAAATATTTCACTCTCAGTAGTCAGTCGTCTTCTATAACTACTATCAATGGAAAGATGACCCGATCCACATCCTTCACTTATGTGGCTACTTGCTCCGCTAACAAGGAAGGTTCTTATTCTATCGGTCCTCTTACTGTAGATGGCGTGAAGAGCAATAAGGCATCCTATACTATTGTTAAGTCCGGCACCGGAAGCCTTACAAAGCTCAAGCAACGCCAGCAGCAAAACCAGCCTTCTTCTAATCAAGGTTCATATGCTCCTGATCCTGATGATCAGAATCAAGGACCGAAATTCATTGGCAAGGGCAATGAAAAGTTGTTCTTGAAAGCATCTGTATCAAAGTCTACGGCTTATGAGCAGGAAGCTCTTGTGTATACAGTGAAGCTTTATTCTTCCTACGCCCCAATCAAGTTTATCGGTGCCACAGAAGCTCCAAAATTTGATGGTTTCGTTGTTGAAGAATCCGACGAGACATCAAAGTCTTTGCAATATGAGAATTATAATGGTCAGGAATATGCTACTGCTATAATAGCCCGCTACATTATATTCCCGCAGATGACTGGCAAACTGACTGTTAAAGGCAACACTTATACAGTCAGCACCGATGAGCAGGAGTATTACGACGATCCGTATTTCCGGATGCTTACTGTTCGCCGCCCTATTCAGCTCAATGTGACTCCTAATGATCTTGTGATCGATGTTAAGGCCCTCCCTACTCCTCAACCGGCCGATTTCTCAGGTGGAGTTGGGCATTTCTCTATATCTTCTTCCCTTCCGGTTGCTTCTCTTAAGACAAATCAACCGGCATCTATTGTCTACGAAGTTAAAGGAAGCGGTAATCTTAAGTATGTAAAACTTCCGGATCTTAATGCTCTTTATCCGAAGCAACTTGAGGTATTTACTCCTACCACAGAGGTTGAGGCAGCCGCTAAAGGTTCCACTGTCTCGGGGAATATAAAATTTGACTATTCTTTCACCCCTCTCGAACTTGGTGAATATCAGATTCCGGAGGTGTCATTGGTTTATTTCGACCCATCTACAGGAAGATACGAGAAGTCGGTAGCCAAAGGTTACACTGTGGAAGTCGACAAAGGGGCTCTTTCAGAAAAATCTCAGACCAAAAATCGTCTTAAGTTTGATGATCAGCTCATGAAAGTTGGTGCCGTTCATAAGGAGCGAGTAGCCTATATCCATACCTTGGGTTACTGGTTATGTTTCCTTGTCCCTGCATTGGCTCTCTTCATTATTATTTATGTATATCGCCGTCATCTTAAAAGTGCTGCCGATATTGTCGGCACTCGTATGCGCAAAGCCGGTAAGGTGGCTGCCAGGAGATTGAAGAAGGCAGCTGTGTGCATGAAGGCCGGCGATAGAGAACGCTTCTATGATGAGATGCTCGTCGCTCTATGGGGCTATGTTGGGGCAAAACTTAATATTCCAACGTCTGAGCTCAATCGTCAGAATGTAGCCGAACGTCTTTTAGATGCCGGAGCATCTGAAGATACTGTAAATGATTTGGTGAGTGTTCTCGATGATTGCGAGTTTGCCAAATACGCTCCCGGCAGCGGTCAGGATGAGCTTAAACATGTCTATGACCGTGGCACTCAAGTGATCAACGCTCTGGAAGACTCCAAACTCACCACAAAATCTTATTGATATGTCACTGAAATCTGTTATAATCATAGCTATCTGCTCTTTCATATCCTTCTCTGCTTCAGCCGATCCCAAGCCTTCGATGGAGATGGCAAGTTCTTTATATGAGAAAGGAGAGTATAGGCAGGCGGCCGAGGCATTCTTAGCAATTGCAGAAGTGGATGGAGATTCTCCTGAGCTTCTTTTCAATCTTGCAAATTCCTATGCGCAGGCCGGAGACTATGGCAATGCCATATTGTATTATTCTCGTGCTAATCGGCTTGATCCTTCCAATAAGGAAATAAAGAATAATCTTAATTATTTCGTTTCAAAGGTTGAGGATTCCAATCGTGCAGAGCTTCGTGGGAAGAGGATTAGTGTCGCTCCTGATCATGAGACATTTTTTCAGACGGTCAATCGGATGATCTGTGGCGAGGTTGCTCCCAATGTATGGGCTGTCTTGGCTGCAATTCTTTTCATTCTTGTGTTAGGTGCAGTGGCAATATATCTTTTCTGCAATGATGTCAGATTGAGAAAGACCGGATTTTTTGGTGGAATTGTCATGTTCTTCGCATGCTTGATGTTTGTGATTTTTGCATTTATGAGCGCTTCTTATTATGACTCACATGATAGGGCAGTTCTTATGGCTTATAAGACAGAACTTCTGATTGAGCCATCTTCCGATGCAAAGCCTGCCTCCAATCAACTTTGCCAAGGCACTCGTTTCGATATAGTTGCCGAAGAGACTGATGTGCAAGGACATCCTACTTGGTATAAAGTGCGTCTCAACTCCGATATTGAAGGATGGCTTCGTGCATCTGATATTGCAATTATCTAAACATTAATATATTATTGCGCAGATTCAAATTTTTATGTTATAAAACACATTTTTTTGATTACAAAAAATTATGTTTTCTCAATAATTATGTGTAAATTTGAATCTCAAAAAGAAAATTTCAACCTCAAATACTTATAGTATGAGCAAAACCATCACATTCAACGAACTTCGCAGACTCAAAGACAGTC
>CAYNPB010000009.1:0-35169 GCA_964399005.1 uncultured Sangeribacter sp. | reverse complement strand
CTGAGAAGTCTAAGGCTCTCTATATGTGGATTCCTGAAGGGAAATACAAATTCTGTCCCAAAGGAAAAATCGACAATACACACCTCAACATCTATGGTGCCACAGTGCTTGCTCGCCTCGCTGCTGATTCCCTCGCAAAGAGAATCCCAGAACTTTCCAAATACGTAATTCCGCAGGAAAATGCTCGCGAGATGAACTATGTAGTCACCGACCTCGCAGTTTACTCCAACGACAGCACCAAGCTCCAGACCGAGGCTATCCAGAGCATCATCGACATAGCCGAAGCTAATGGCGGTGGCCGTATTGTTTTCCCGGCCGGAACTTACCTGACAGGTGCTCTCTTCTTCAAGCCGGGCACTCGCCTGCATCTTGAAGCCGGCGCCAAGATCAAAGGCTCTGACGACATCAGCAACTTCCCCCTCATCCCCTCTCGCATGGAAGGAAAGAGCATCTATTATTATGCTGCTCTTATCAATGCCTACTTCGTGAAAGGCTTCGAGATCACAGGAGAAGGCACTATCGATGGCAACGGTTATAATTATTGGATGGATTTCTGGACCAACCGCGATCGCGCCGTTGCTGCCAAACGCAAATGGACCAATCTTGAGGCTCACCGCCCAAGGCTCGTGTTCCTTTGGGGCTGCAACGACCTGAAGATTTCCGGTGTGAATCTCCAGAACTCTCCCTTCTGGACCACCCACCTTTACATGTGCGACGATGTGCTGATTGAAAACTGCCGCATCACTGCTCCCCGTGGAGAAGTTAGAGCGCCAAGCAGTGACGCCCTCGACCTCGATGCTTGTCGACGTGTAGTGGTAAGAAACTGCTATCTTAACTGCGACGACGATGGTGTCTGCCTTAAAGGAGGAAAGGGTGTCTATGCCAACCGCACTATGGACAACGGCATCTGTGAAGACATTCTCGTGGAAAACTGTGAGTTTGGCAGAAATCTCCACGGCGTGCTGACTCTCGGAAGCGAATGCGTTCATGCGAAGAATGTGACGGTAAGAAACTGCAAAGTAGATATCAATGCTGCTATCCTTCGCCTGAAGATGCGTCCCGACACTTATCAGATTTATGAGAACGTCAAGATTGAGAACATCACAGGCACTTGCGGCACTGTCATGGATATGAAACCCTGGAAGCAATTCTTCACTCTCGAAGGAAGCAACGAAAAGCCTTATGGCATCGTCCGCAACATAGAGATTAAGGATGTGGATGTCAACTGCAATACTCTCTGCCATATCCAAGGAAATCCGGATGATACTGTTTCCAACATTCTTTTTGAAAATGTCAGCGTCAAGGCTAAAGACCCTTCTATCACTGTTGTGGCATATCCTGAAGTGAAATTCCGCAATGTGACCATGAATGGCAAGCCTTTCAATCATGATGCCGAAAGACTCGACCTCCCTGAAGAAAACGAATATGACAAACTATAACAACATGAAGAAAACTTTAATTTCATTAGCGGCTGCTCTTCTCTGCATCGGCTCTGCTATGGCAGATGGCATTGCGGAAAGAGCTCAGAAAGCTTGGACCGATGTGTATCCTCAAGTAGAGGCTCGCATAAAGGCCCCGACTTTCCGCGACAAGGACTACAACATCCTTGATTTCCAACCTACCGTAAGTAAAAAAAGCAAAAAGAAAAAGCCTCTTCCAAAGGATAAACATGGTCAGGAGCTTTATACCGATGTCATCAACTCAGCTATTGCAAAGTGTAGCGCAGAGGGTGGTGGTAGAGTGATCGTGCCGGCAGGCACTTGGCTCACCGGCCCGGTAAAACTCCTCAGCAATGTGAATCTTCACCTCGAGGAAGGAGCTGTACTCCTCTTTACAGACGACACTCATCAGTATTATCCCCTCGTTCTCACTTCTTGGGAAGGCATGGAATGCTGGAACTGGTCGCCTATGATTTATGCTTATCAGCAGGAAAATATCGCTATCACCGGCAAGGGCACTATTGATGGCGGTGCAAGCCGTGAAAACTGGTGGTCGATGGTTGGAAATGAGAAGTGGGGTTGGAAACCCGGTATGCTATCTCAGCGTTCCGGCCGAATCATTCTTCAGGAATGGAATGAGAAGGCTGTCGACCTCTTCGAGCGCCGTCTCGGTTCAAACTGGGGTATGCGCCCGCAGCTTGTAAACCCTGTGGAATGTAAGAATATTCTCATCGAAGACGTCACTATGCTTCGCTCCGCTTTCTGGGTGATGCACCCCCTGAAATGTCAGAATGTGACAGTACGCGGTGTGCATGTGCAGAACGACGGACCTAACGGTGACGGTTGCGATCCCGAATCAAGCAAGGATGTTCTTATCGAAAACTGCTATTTCGACACCGGCGACGACTGCATCGCTATCAAGAGCGGTCGTAATCGCGACGGTCTCACTCGTGCCATGCCAAGCGAAAACATCATAGTCCGTAACTGCTATATGAAGAATGGACACGGCGGTGTAGTGGTAGGTAGCGAAATTTCAGGCGGCTACAAGACTCTCTTTGTGGAAAACTGCAAGATGGATAGCCCTGATCTCGACCGCGTGATCCGTATTAAGACCAATACTTGCCGTGGCGGCGTGATTGAAGACATCTATGTCCGCAACGTCGAAGTTGGTCAGTGTCGTGAAGCTGTACTCAAGATCAACCTTGATTACGAGCCAAACGAGCGTTGCACCCGTGCATATCCCCCCGTTGTTCGCAACGTATATCTCGAAAACGTCACTTGCAACAAGAGCAAATATGGCGTGATGATCGTAGGCCTTAAGGATAAATGCAATGTCTACGACATAGAAGTCAAGGATTGTAACTTCAATGGCGTTGCTGACGGCAACAATATCACAGGCGAAGTGAAAGATATTATCTTTGATAATGTCAAAATCAATGGAATCCAAAGTCTCTACGGCAAGCCTATCCCCTATCAGATGGCTTTATCTGAGATGATCCGCAACCCGAAGAGCGAGACTATCGATGTCAATGGTGTGAAATGGAGCTATGCTGCAGCTGTTGAACTCGAAGGTATCCTTGCTGCCGCTCGTGCTTACAACGACAAGGAAATGCTCGACTACGTGCTCAACTATACCGACTTCTTCGTGAATCCCGACGGCACAATCAAGGCTTTCAACAAGGAAGCTTACAATATCGACAATGTGAAAGGTGGCATTGAAATCCTTGAAGCTTATGACATCACCGGCGACGAGAAATATAAGAAAGCTGCTGACAATATCTACGATCAGCTTCTCTCTCAGCCAAGAACTAAGTCAAAGAATTTCTGGCACAAGAAGATTTATCCTTGGCAGGCTTGGCTCGACGGCCTCTATATGGGTCAGCCTTTCTATGCTGAATATGTCAACCGCTATCTGGATGCAGATCCGAAACTCTGGAACGACATCGCTAATCAGTTCCTCACTGTAGGCAAGAAGACCTATGATCCCGCTACAGGCCTATATCGCCATGCTTGGGATGAAAAGAAAAAGCAGTTCTGGGCCGACCGCCGCACCGGTCAATCCGAACACGCTTGGGGCCGCGCTATGGGTTGGTATGTTTGGGCTCTCACAGATGTACTCGAAAAGATGCCTGCCGACCATCCGAAACGCCCCGAGATGCTCAAGCTCCTCAAGAGTGTTGCCGATGGAATCGTGAAATATCAGGATCCTGCATCCGGAGTATGGTATCAGGTGATGGACTCTCCGAAACGTCAGGGCAACTACCTCGAGGCCACTGCTTCTGCAATGTTCGTCTATAACCTTCTGCGTGGCGTTCGCCTCGGACTTCTCGATGAGTCTTATCTCGCTCCGGCAAAGAAAGGCTATGAAGGAATGATTGAGACTTTCGTGAAAGAAAATGAAGATGGCACTATATCTCTGACCAATTGCTGCGCAGTGGCAGGTCTTGGTGGTGGAAAAGATCAGCGTCGCAACGGTACGTTCCAGTACTATCTCAGCGAACCTATCCGCGACAATGATGCCAAAGGAATCGGCCCCTTCATCCTCGCAGGTCTTGAATACGACAATCTGAAAAAATAACAAATGATGAAATTTCATTGCAGTTCATTCTGCTCTCAAATCTCATTTTCTACCGTCGCGACGAGTCTTTTCGTCGCGACGGCCATCATGTCCGGATGTAGCTCCAATAGCGGTAAAATCGACCGCTATGCGTTGGTAGCCCGCAATAATCCTCATGTCACTTCCATCGACACTATGGCTTCTCTGACCGTAGGCAACGGACGCTTTGCATTTACTGCCGACATCACCGGACTCCAGACTTTCCCAGAGACTTATAGCGCCGGAGTTCCTCTCGGCACTATGAGCGACTGGGGTTGGCACAGCTATCCGAATACTGAGGATTATAAATTTGAGGAAACATTGAAGGAATATGACTTTGGACGAGGAAGAAAAGAACTATATTCAGTGCAATTCAAGGAAGATGTTCGCAATAAGGAAGCAGCCAACTATTTCCGCGTCAATCCTCATAGATTGCACCTTGGTGCTCTCGGATTCCACGATATGGACATCGAGTCTATTTCAGATATTGACCAGACTCTTGATATGTGGAATGGCGAGATCATCTCAAAATTCTCTTCGGATGGCAAAAAAGTGGAAGTGAAGACTTCTGTCGACCCTGAACTCGACTTGGTGGCTGCAGTCATCAACGATGAAGGTCGCCATGCTCTTGCCCTGCGTCTCCCTTATCCTACCGGAAATCATAGCGACGATGCATGCAACTGGGATGCCGATTCATTGCATACTTCCGATTTAGTGATATCCGAACCGGGAAAGGCAGTCATCAAGCATACTCTTGATTCCACTTCATATTTCATCACTATCCACTGGAGCGGTAATACAGAGGCTGAGAAGACTTCTTCCCATACCTTCACTATCACTCCGGATGCTGACAAATGGAATGTCACAGCTCAGTTTACCGAGGAGATGGATGCCTCTTCCGACATCACTGCCGATAAAGTTTTTGCTGACGCAAGCGACTATTGGCAAAAATTCTGGAAAGAAGGAGGTGTGGTCGACTTCAGTCATTGCACCGACCCGAGAGCCAAGGAGCTTGAACGTCGGGTTGTCCTCTCCCAGTATCTGCTCGCTACCAACTGCGCCGGAACTACTCCTCCACAGGAAACCGGTCTTACATATAACTCATGGTTTGGCAAATTCCACCTTGAGATGATATGGTGGCACCAGGCTCAATTCGCTCTCTACGGCCACGACGACCTGCTCGCCCGCACTTTGCCTTGGTATGAAAAAGCGGAAGCAAATGCCAGGTCTATCGCTGAGCGTCAAGGCTTCGAAGGCATTCGATGGATGAAGATGACAGATCCATCTTCTATCGAAGCTCCATCCGGCGTTGGGTCTTTCCTCATCTGGCAGCAACCTCACATCATCTATCTTGCAGAACTCCTTTATAGGGCCAATCCTGATACCGCTGTCCTGAACAAATACTATCCTTTGATCGACAAGACAGCTCAATTCATGGCTTCCTTCGCAGATAGAGACGAGGAGAATGACCGATATATCCTCAAAGGAATCATTCCTGCACAAGAGACTCTGAAAGCTTCGGAGACAGTCAACCCTCCATTTGAACTCTCATACTGGCATTTCGGGCTCAACACAGCCCAAAAATGGCGTGAGAGAATGGGGTTGCAGCGCAATCCTGAGTGGGATCAGATAATTGGTGGTCTTTCTCATCTGGCTGCTAAAGATTCCCTTTATCTTGCAGCAGAGACCGCCCCTCAGACATATGAGGACATACGCTTCACTTCCGATCATATGGCTGTGCTCGGAGCTCTCGGTATCCTTCCGGCTTCACCTCTTGCAGATCCTAAGATTCTGAATAATACTTTCGATTGGATCTACAAGAACTGGAACTGGGACAAGACCTGGGGGTGGGATTATCCTACTACCGCCATGTGCGCTGTGCGCATCGGAGAACCCGAAAAGGCTGTCGATGCCCTTCTGATGGACAAACGGACCAACACTTACCTCCCCAACGGACATAATTATCAAGACAACCGCCTCAGATGCTACCTCCCGGGTAATGGAGGACTTCTGACTGCAATAGCTCTGATGACTGCCGGCTGGGATGGATGCGAAATTGAGAATCCCGGATTCCCCAAAGATGGAACTTGGGATGTAAGATGGGAAGGCATAAAGCCACTCCCCTGAAATTTTAAGGATCGGGAGGCGTGATACCCTCCAGATCCACCAATCATCGTGCATTGCTCAATAATCATTGGTTATTGTCTTTGTTCATTATTTAAAACTTAACCTAATGTCTAATTATAAGAAATTCTCAACTCTTTGCTTGCTCGGCAGCTCTATGTTTTTAACTTTTGCCGACAACAAGCCTACAGATTGGTATACGGAGACCACTGTCAATAAGCCTTTCGTAAGATGGTGGTGGCAAGGGAGTGCCGTTGATCCGGAAGGCCTCACTTTCAATCTTGAGGAATTTGCACGTCAGGGAATGGGTGGCTTTGAGATCACTCCTATATATGGAGTGCAAGGAAATGAAGCCAACGATATCCCCTACCTTTCTGACAAATGGATGGATATGCTTCGCCATGTCACGGCTGAAAGCCGGCGGCTCGGTCTCCAACCTGAAATGAACAACGGCACCGGTTGGCCTTTTGGAGGCCCGGAAGTGACAGAAAACGAAAGTGCTCAGAAACTCATCATTGAAAAATGGAATGTCGCTCCAGGTAAAAAACTCTCGGTGAAGATTGAGCCGCAAGATACCCGTCAGCGTCCGGTCGCCACAGTGGAGAAAGTTATGGCTGTCAATGGAGACACTCGAATTGATATTACCAACCGGCTGAAAAAGGACGGCACTCTCAACTGGACTGCCCCTAAGAAAGGGAATTGGGAAGTGTACGCCCTCTTTGCGGGTCGCACTTTCCAGAAAGTGAAGCGAGCTGCCCCGGGAGGTGAGGGATACGTTGTCAATCATTACGACAGCTTGGCGGTCAAGAAATACCTTGACCGATTTGATCGAGCCTTTGCCGGAAAAGAAGACACGTTTCCAAAGGTAATGTTCAACGATTCATATGAAGTGTATGGTTCCGACTGGACAGCAGGACTTTTTGAGGAGTTTGCTAAAGACCATGGTTATCGCCTCGAGCAATATCTTCCTGAATTTGCCGACACTCAGAATCAGACTGAACTTCGTGGTCGAATCGTCCGAGACTATCGTGCTACCCTCGCCCGCGTGCTGCGTGAAAATTTCACTGATCTTTGGACTCGTTGGGCTCATAGTCACGGAGCACAAATCCGAAATCAGAGTCATGGAAGCCCGGCCAATATAATTGACCTTTATGCTATCGTTGACATTCCTGAATGCGAATCCTTCGGCCGCTCCGAACTCAATATCCCCGGACTTCACCCTACCGGCGACTCACGTCACAGTGATGCCGACCCGGCAGTGCTGAAATTCGCTTCTTCAGCCGCACACATCGCAGGCAAACCACTTGTTTCTGCAGAAACTCTCACTTGGCTTACGGAGCATTTCCATACCTCTCTTTCGGTTGCAAAACCGGAAATCGACCAGATGCTCGCGGCAGGCGTGAATCATATTTTCTTCCACGGAGCTACTTATTCTCCTAAGGGAGTGGAATTTCCCGGCTGGCTATTCTATGCTTCGGTCAATATGTCGCCTACCAACACCATTTGGAAAGATGCCGACGCTCTCTTCAAATATATTGCAAGATGCCAGGCATTCCTGACAGCAGGGAATTCCGATTCGGATGTGCTGCTTTATTTCCCGATTGACGATATCTGGCAACGTCAGGACGGAATCTACATGATGTTTGACATCCATAGCATGGACAAGAAGATGCCCGACGTTAAGGCTATGGTCGGTCAGCTTGTAAATGCAGGTCTTGACCCCGATTATCTTTCCGATGCCCTTATTCCTGAACTTAGTGTAGCCTCCGATGGCGCAATAATTTCTAAAGGTGGCAACCGCTATAAGGCGATTATCGTTCCCCCTGTCAATTACATGCCTGTAGAGACATTGAGGGCTCTTAAGCAATTGAAAGAAAATGGAGGCAACGTGATCTTCTCAGAAACTCTTCCTAAAGATGTCCCCGGACTCGGCAATCTTGAAGAGCGACGCGCTGAATTGGCATCGCTCAAGCAAGATATGGCTTCTCCGGCTAAAGATTTCCAAGCTGCCATTCGCATGGCCGGAGCCGTTCCGGAACCTCTTCGCACCAAAGGGGTCTCTCTCCTGCGCAGAGTCAACGAAGTAGGTGGCCATAACTATTTCCTTGCTCTTCTCAACGATAGTCCACTTGATGGCTGGGAGACTTTGGCAGTTCCGGCAGAAAGTGTATTAATTTTCGATCCCCTTACCGGCAAGAAGGGGAAAGCAAAGACTCGCAAAGCTCCTAACGGAACCACTGAGATTCTTCTGCAAGTAGAGCCCGGACAGTCGCTTCTTCTTAAGACATTCCCTACAGATGTTGATGCCCCGGAATGGGAGTATTATGAAAAGGGTATTCCTCTGAAAATTGATAAGGGTTGGAGCATATCTTTCATTGAAAGCCAACCCCCAATAGAAGGAATATTCAACACTGACTCCTTGACTGCATGGACAAATCTTCCCATAGATGAAGCCAAAATAAATACAGCCACCGCGCGTTATTCCGTTTCTTTCACCCTACCCAAAGATATGGATGCCGACAATTGGCTGCTCGACCTCGGTGATCTTCGCGAAAGTGCCGTAGTTAAAGTAAATGGAAAAGATGCCGGAAAAGTCTGGAGCGTTCCATTCACTATGGAAATCGGAGAATACCTTCAGCCCGGCACCAATACTTTGGAGATAGATGTCACAAATCTTCCCGCCAATAGAATTGCAGACTACGACCGTAAAGGTAAAAAATGGAAGATTTTCAAAGATGCCAATATCGCAAGCGTAATCGGAAAGAAAGTTGTCGACTACTCCGATTGGGATTTAGTTCCTTCAGGCCTAAACTCCGAGGTCACTATAATCCCCCTCAAAAACAAATAAAAACAGTAACCTATAACCCCCAATTATGCATTATGCATTATGAATTATGCATTAAAAAGTGTGCATTAATTAAAAAAACTTTTCCTATGAAAAAATTGATCTTAAGTCTACTGACTCTTCTAATGGCGGTTCCGGCTATCATGGCTAAGGATGAGCTACCTCCGCGTCAGGAAACTCTAAAAACTTTAATAAAGGTCAACGACCTTTATATGCGTAAACATCCGGATCCCCTCCTCGGAATCCCCTACTACTCACGCAAGAAAGTATATGAAGCAAATATCTGGACCCGCTCTATATATTTTGAAGGTCTGATGGCTCTCCACTCCATTTATCCCGACAAGAAATACTGGCAGTATGCCACTGATTGGGCAGAAGGCTTCAAATGGGGCATGCGTCGCGATGACACCACCACCCGAAATGCCGACAATTATGCCTGTGGTCAGACATATATTGATCTCTATAAGCTCACTCCAAAGCCTGAAATGCTGACTCAGACCATCTCCCTTTGCAATATGCTCGTCAACACACCCCAAGTGGACGACTGGACATGGATTGATGCTATCCAGATGGGAATGCCGGTGCTTACAAAACTTAGTGCCGTGACAGGCGATCCGAAATATAGCGAGAAAGCTTGGGATATGTATAATTGGAGTCGCAATACTCTTGCAGGTGGCCTATACAACCAAAAGGAGGGTCTCTGGTGGCGCGACGCTGATTTTGTCCCACCGTATAAAGAACCTAATGGCAAGAACTGCTACTGGAGCAGAGGCAACGGTTGGGTTGTGGCTGCTCTCGTAAGAGTGCTTGAAGACACTCCCGCTAACGATCCTCACCGCGCAGTTTATGTCAAGGATCTTCAGGATATGTGTGCTGCTCTCGTGAAATGCCAGCGTCCTGATGGCTTCTGGAATGTTTCGCTTCATGACCCTGATAACTTTGGAGGTAAAGAACTTACAGGAACTGCCCTTTTCGTATATGGCATGGCTTGGGGAGTTCGCAATGGGATCCTCGACAAGGCAAAATATATGCCCGTCATCACAAAGGCTTGGAATGCCATGGTGAAAGAGGCTGTGCATGAAAACGGCTATCTCGGTTATGTGCAAGGAACCGGCAAGGAACCCAAGGATGGTCAACCGGTTGCTTATGATTCCGTGCCGGATTTCGATGATTATGGCACCGGATGCTTCCTCCTCGCCGGAGTTGAAGTGTATAAACTCTAAAATACTTTATCTTAAATACATCAGAACCCTGCGCAATGCGCGGGGTTCTCTTTATTTTTCCACTTTCGAGATATGTGAGGCGGGGAGCTTGATATCATTCCACTTGATAAAGGCTGTGTCCGAAAGCCGAAGAGTATATGTCTGAGTTCCATCCACACTCTTCACTCTTCTGATGGTCGCTACCTGTCCGTCGAGCAGAGAGCCATCTTCAATCATAACCTCGTCTCCAACCTTCAGTGCAGGGAGCTCGGAAACAATATCCATCTCTATGTCTTCGGTGAAGGCCCCTACGCATCGTTGGAAAATCCTCATTTCCGATTGTGGAATCACGGAATATGGACTTGCCGGATTGGAAGTGGTGCGATAACACCAGGCAAGATCTCCTATGATACTAATCAATGGAGACACTTGATCATGTGGAAGCCGAATGAAAAGCAGTCCCGGGATGACGGGAGTCTCAACTGTTACAACTTTCTTATTCTCGAGTTTCTTTACACTATGCAATGGATAATAATACTGTATCTGTCGCTGCAAGGGGCTCTCTTTCTCCTTAAGCCTCATCTTGATTTTATCCGGAGTGACACCATTTCTCAATCTAAGTACAAACCATCCGGGATTCTTATTAGATATTGAATACGCTACCCTATTAAGTATTTCCGTCATCTTTTTTTCACCGACATTTGTTCCATCTATCAGTGAAAGGAATGAATATGCAGCCGGAAGATTTGGAATCACTCCACGTATTTCGCTATATGCCACATCCTCTTTCACGGCAGCTGCTATCCAAAGCGATGTTATGGAGTCTCTTGAAAATGACTCTCCAAATTTGAGTCCGGCTCTCTTCGCTGTGGCATGAAGCTCTACAAGAAGATCTTTTATGATGGCCGGTTCCCGACGCTTTCCCTGTTGCAATGGGAATACGTATTTGGCTTGGGGAGCATTCCGCATAGACAAGACAATATCCTCAAGATGAAGGCAATCCGGACGGGTATCGGAAAATTTCAAATTGACGATGTCACGAAGCGTCACGAGTGGATCGAATAGCAGATATTGAAAAGCTTTTGTGTAGATAAAAGCTGGTGAGTTTTGCTTCACGTAGGATCTTGTCAGTCTCTCGGCAGCCACAAGGTTTTCTTCCACTTCCTTCAGGCGTCCCGGAGTAGACTCAAACTCACTCCAGGCACATGGCAATGAAAAAATCGTCTCTTTGTATTCTGAATCAGTGGCTGAAGCCCATTCTTTGTAGAGCATATGCACTGCCCCAACGTAGCGTTTGATCGTACTGATCTTGTGCCCATCCATCAACATATCCACAATCCAAAGCCTGACCACATTGTCTCTGAACTCAGTGATGCCATGCCGACGAAAGGAAAGAAACATCGAAGGAATTGCCCTTAACACAAGCATTTCCGACAGTCCGTCGGAATTTCTTTTTTCGATATATTCTATAAATCCGGGTTTCTTATCAAGAAAATCTTCCCGGATAGAAGAGTCTTTGGCAGGGCTCATGTGTGGGTTCGTTAACATTAAAGTTCGCAAAATTATCAAATTTTTCCGATATATCAAAGAATCCACCACTTAAAATCATACGTTAACAATTTTTAGGCCAAAAAAATTTAACTTCTCAACTTATTATGCTAACTTTGTAAAAAACTAACCTATATTGTAAAACAATGAAAAAAACTTTTATTGCGGCTCTTTTGCTCGCTGCCTCCACTACATCATGGGCTCAATATTCCCATACGATCAATGCTGACAATCTTGGTCGTGGAGTCCTTGCAGTGAAAGCTACACAAGGAGTCTTCATTTCTTGGCGCTCATTGCCAACCGACGATGCTAAATTGGCATTCGACATTTACAGGGATGGAGTGAAAATCAATGAGACTCCACTGACAAAAAAGACTAACTTCACTGACTCCGAAGGCACTGTCAATTCCAAATACACCATCAAGGCTCTCTTAAATGGTGAGGAAAAGGAATCTGCCGACGCTAAAGAGGTATGGGCTTCAGACTATATGAAGATTCATCTCGATCGCCCGGCCGGTGGCAAATCTCCTGCCGGAGGTTCTGCCGAGCAACGTGATTACACCTATACTCCCGACGACGTTTCGGTTGGCGATGTCGACGGTGATGGAGAGTTCGAGTATATCGTGAAATGGTTCCCTACCAATCAAGCAGATAACGGTAGCCAATTCCGCTATACAGGCAATACTATTCTTGACTGCTACAAGCTCGATGGCACTAAGCTTTGGAGAATCGACCTTGGCCAGAATATTCGTTCCGGCAACCATTACACTCAGTTTATGGTCTATGACTTCGATGGCGATGGCAAAGCTGAACTTATCTGCAAGACTGCTCCAGGCACTATTGATGGAAAAGGGAAAGCAGTCCTCATGGGAAGCGACAAGGTCACAGACGACTATAGAATAACAAGCGGTTCAAAAGCCGGTCTTATCATGAGTGGATCTGAATACCTCACTGTATTCAATGGCCTGACCGGTGCGGAAATCAACACAATTGCTTACAATCCTCCACGTGACATTCAAAAGCAATCCAGCAGTGGTTGGGGCGACGGAAATGCCAACCGTAGTGAACGTTACCTTGCAGGTGTAGCTTATCTTGATGGAAAGAAACCGAGCGCAATCTTCGTTCGTGGCTACTACACTCATTCCTATGTCTGGGCTGTTGACTTCGATGGAAAGCAACTCAAAGAAAAGTGGCTACATAAGTCTGAAAAGAAGGGGGAAGGCATCTATGGTCAGGGCACTCACTCTCTCTCAATTGCCGACCTCGACGGAGATGGCTTCGATGAAATCATCATAGGCTCCGGTGCGGTGGATCATGATGGTAAGTTCATGCACTCCACAGGTGGCGGCCATGGAGACGCGCTCCATGTAGGCGACTTTATACTTGAAAATGAAGGTCTTGAAATCTTCATGCCTCATGAGGATACCAAAGGTAAATATGCCACTTCACTTCGCGATGGAAAGACCGGCAAAGTACTCTACTATCAGGCTAATCCCGGCAAGGATATAGGTCGCGGACTCATTGCAAATGTGTCTTCAAAATATTCCGGTGCTGAATACTGGTCTTCTCTTGACGGCAACGTAATGAATGCCGGAAAGGTTGTCGGATCAAAGCGTCCATCTGTCAACTTCCGCATTTATTGGGATGGGGACCTTCTCGATGAGCTCTTGGATGGAACTTCCATCACAAAACTTAACGATGATCTCACCTCAATAAAAAACCTGAAGGGATTCGCAACCACATCTCATGCTGCATCTTGCAACACTACCAAAGCCACACCCAACCTCCAGGCTGACCTCTTCGGCGACTGGCGCGAGGAAGTGATCCTTCACGACGGGCAGACTGAATCTGACCTCATTATCTTCACCACCACAATTCCAACTGATTACAAGGTGCCTTGTCTCATGACCGACCGTCAGTATCGCGAGGCGATCGCATGGCAGAATGTGGCATACAACCAGCCCCCTCACCTCAGCTATAATCTTGAAAACACCTACGATCTTACTCCTCGCATCTCAATCACGAAAGGGAGCCTTGATCAAGCCATTACTCTTGGTGACCCTCTCACTACTATTGAAATCCTAATACTCCATGCCTCTGGTGCAGAGGTCTCAGGACTTCCTGAAGGTGTAGAATTCACATTCGATGCTAAGACCGGTAAAGGAACTATCGCAGGAACTCCCACAGATAAGGGTGATTGGACTTTCACTATCAAAACTGTTGGATCTGAAGATGGCGAAGATATCTCTGTTAGCGGCTCTATCCGCGTGATATTTATCGACAAGAGCAAACGCTTGGCTTACTTCTCATTCGATGCAGTAGATGATAATACAGTAGCCAATGATGCTAAAACCGGCACAGTAGCCGACATCAATGGCACTGTCGGCACAGCTGATGGAGTAAGCAATGGCGCGATTACATTCGACGGGAAAGGATATCTTACTCAGCAAGTATATGATGACCTGATGTTTGACTACGATGACTTCTCTATAGAATTCTGGATGAAGTCTACCGACGATGATGGCTACATCTTCTTTATAGGATCACAAGATTCAGAAGAAGATGGCAACTCCGGTAATTGTGTGGGTCTCGAAAGAATTAAGAATGATGCTTCCGATCGACTTCGTTTCATAATCGACGATAATCAGGTAGAGGCTAACTGCTATGCTCTCAGCCCAAGTAAATATTTTGATGGTGAATGGCACCAGATAGTATGTGTCCGTAATATTGGAAAGAAGTCTACTTCAATCTATTTCGATGGAAAGCAGAACATGAGTTCATCCAATGTTGGCACAGGTGCAATCAATTTCAACCCAAGCGAAAAGATGTGGATTGGTGGCAATCCTGAAAAATCTGAAAGCAATCCAAACAGGACTTTCAATGGCACTCTCGATGAATTCATCATCTATCCTTTCGCTCTCACCTCAGCTGAAATAAAGGAAAACTTTGAGAAACTCAATCCTGCTGCAGTAGAAGAGATAATTGCAATCAGTGGCAACGCTGAATTCACTGTTGTCGATGCCTTCACCGGCAATATCGTCAAGACTGCCAAAGGCGACGGCAAGGGAATCACTGAAGGCCTCGAAAAAGGCATCTACGTCCTCGTCATCGACAACGGCAAGACCAAAGAATCTCACAAATTCCTAAAGAAGTAAAATCCCGAATGAAAGCTCACCCGGGTATTTACCAATAACCTGGTAGGGACGCACGGCTCGTGCGTCCGCCAATAACCGGATGATACGTCCGCCAATTAAAAAGGGAAGGTTCCAATAATAGAGCCTTCCCTTTTTATATCTTATAATTTTTTATGTTATAAATCGATTTAGCGATTCAGCATCCTATTAGTCTGACAAATCTTAATCGAAAGCAAGATTCTGTAGATACCGAATGTGATGAATGCTATTCCAATATAAAGCCATACTGCGATACCTCCTGCAAGAGGACCTGCAAGGAAAATGACAGCAAGAATCAAAGTGCAGAGTATAAAGGAAAGAAGCATTGCAAGCCAGTATTTGGTGTCGCCGTAATAAAGTATTGCTTCGCAGACAGCATTAAGAGCTACAAAAATCAGATAAAATCCAATGCCATAGATAAAGGCTGATACCATTGAAGCCTCAGGAAGAAGCAGTAGCCATACACCGCAGACTATTTCTATAATTCCACATAGAAGCTTGAAGCCCCATCCTGATATGCTACCGATACTCAAGAGAGCAAATACGGTGTTGAGAAATCCAACTGAACATATTACAATAGCAAAGGTATAGGCTAAAACTGGAAGTGATGTGCCCGGACTAAGCAGACACCATATACCGAGTCCAATTGAAAGAAGACCGGTGATCATTGGAAGCCACCAATATTTGGAGGCGGTTTTAAGCATTGTGCGTGTCATAGTTTTTAGTATTAAATTAATTTTTAATTGGGTCAGAAAACTCTTCTTTCGTTCCCAAGATTAAGTTTATAATGATTTTTCATCATTAAAACACTCGTTGTGAATTTTTGTTTGGATTTTTTTTAATTTTTTATCATTCTTATTTTGTATATTCCCAAATTCGCACTAATTTTGTAGCCTAATTACAACAAGGGCGTTTATTAGACCTCTTAATGTATTGTGAGTTCGATTTCAAGCAATGTTTGTTCATTGTATACGATATAATTATAGAATGAAAATCTATCTTTCAGCAGTCCTGATGCTGTTGGGTGTTATATGCAGCTATGCAAAATCTGAGACTTCAGACTCTGTCGGGTTGAAGTTTGCCCTTCTTGGCGACTCTATGACTTGGATAGGAGGGGATTCATGTCAAAATCCTACAGGTTGGAGTCATATTCTTAGAGAAAGTGGAATAGCTGATAAAATTGATGTTTATGCCAGAAGTGGGGCAACTTGGACCAACACTTCATCCACTCTCCGCAATCCCTCTCACTACTCCGAAGTGCTCCATGACGACAATGTAGTCTACAATCAAGCCATCCGACTCATCGAAAATGCCAAGAATCCAAATGAAGATCCTGACATAATCGTGCTTTTCGCGGGCGCCAACGATGCTTGGTTTGCAGCCAGACGCCCCGGACTTTACAATAAGGATAATTCTGACGAAATATATACTATCGCTACTGATCCATCGAGCGTCACTACTCTTGAAGGAAGCGTCCGCCTTGTAAGCGAGATATTGGAGGAACGATTTCCGGAAGCCACTCTCCTCTTCGTCACTCCGATTCAGATGTCGAAGACCGATGCCGAGACTATTTTCAAAGTTTCAGAAATAATTGAAAAAATGGCAACACTCAAGGGCTATCCGGTAGTGAGACCCGACTTGCATACTGATATAACACACCGGCAAGAGGTCAAATCGCCTAAATTTACTTACGACGGCGTGCACACCAATTCTGAAGGTGCATCTCTGCTCGGCCACTATATTCTCAATTCCATATATTCTCTACAAGGAAACAAAACGCAAAACTGACAACGCAAAACGCAATACTACTATGGTATTCTCTGATTTATTCTTTATCTTCTGCTTCATTCCTTTATTCGGAATCCTTTATGTGATGTTCGGATGGCTTGACAAAGCAAGAATACATCATGCAGATAAAAGGGAAAGTCATCTCCGACGCCCGATGCTATTCCGTAATATAATTTTGACCATTTTCTCTATCCTCTTCTATGCATGGGGCGAGCCGATATATGTTTTCCTCATGTTGGCAGTAGTGCTCG
The DNA here is from genome assembly GCA_964399005.1 of uncultured Sangeribacter sp. GTDB lineage: Bacteria > Bacteroidota > Bacteroidia > Bacteroidales > Muribaculaceae > Lepagella. The sequence goes on along the minus strand of CAYNPB010000009.1, from coordinate 18,203 downwards.
TCAATTATATCTGCGGTATGCTGCTCTATAAGAAACATAATTGGATTGGCAAAGCATGGCTCATTATAGGAGTGGCTGCCGATTTGGCTGCTCTTGGAAGCTTCAAATATCTGGGATTCTTCTCCGGGATAATCCGAAGCTTCGGATTTGATGTCCCGGATCCTCAGATCGCACTCCCAATCGGTATCAGTTTCTATATATTTCAGTCCATTTCTTACTTAGTAGATGTATATCGTGAAGAGTCAAGACCTCAGAGAAATTATTTCGATCTTCTCCTCTACATCTCCATGTTCCCACAATTAATTGCAGGTCCAATCGTGCGCTATGGCACAGTGGCAGAAGAGATCCGTCACCGCAAGGCCACTGCAGATGATGTAGCCGACGGTGTCTACCGCTTCATAATAGGACTTGGCAAAAAAGTGATTATTGCCAATATTATGGGGGAAATTGCAACCGCTCTGCTCGGAGGAAACCTCGAGAATATGTCGGCGGCAGCTGCATGGGTCGGGATTCTTGCTTTCTCCATTCAGATCTACTTTGACTTCTCCGGATATTCTGATATGGCAATAGGAATTGGCCGTTGCGTTGGCTTCCATTTCCCGGAAAACTTCAATCATCCCTATACGTGCACATCAATGACCGATTTCTGGCGTCGTTGGCATATGAGTTTGGGCTCCTTCTTCAGAGATTATGTCTATATCCCGATGGGTGGCAACCGTCGACATCAGGCTCTCAATATCATGACCGTCTGGTTCTTGACCGGCATGTGGCACGGCGCCAGCTGGAATTTCATAATATGGGGTGTCTATTTCGGTCTGATCATCATGATAGAAAAATATACTCTCCTTCGCTGGAGAATACCGAAAATCGGTCTTTACATATATAGCATCTTCCTCATTCTTGTAGGTTGGGGAATATTCTATTTTGATGATTTTGGACGTATGACACAATTCTTTGCCGCATTCTTCGGACAGAACGAGCCTCAGGGGCTTCCAATGCACGTTGAGTCAGTGATAATCGACAATCTCTGGCTGTGGGTGGCAGCCCTTATACTCTGTCTGCCGGTCAGAAAACAAGTGGAGAAAATCGGATATAAGATGGCAGTCCACGTTCCTTATGCCGGCAACTATACAGTGCAATTCTGCCACGCTCTGATTTCCATAACAATCCTGATTTGTTGCGTCGCGCTCCTTGTAGGCGCCACCAATAACGCTTTCATTTACACAAGATTCTAAAACGATAATGGATAATAACAACGATAAGCCTAAAGGTAAAGGTCAGCATGGCGCTTCAGTCATGTATATATTGATGGTTGGGATTTGCTTCGCGATTCTCACTGTAGTCTTCTTGTTTTTCCCCAGATCGGAATATTCCACGCTTGAGAAACGTGACCTTGCGGAGTTTCCCGATCTCTCAGACATTGAAAGCATCAAAAAAGACCCGAGTAAGTTCACAGCTTCTATTTCTTCATGGTTTAGCGACACCGAACCTTATCGCGACGAGCTTATGACACTCAGCATGGGAATCCGCGGCGCAATGAAAGGGGATTTCAGATCGGAAGAAGAGACCGTGTCTTTTCGACCCTCCGACACCGGCACCCACGACGATGCATCTGAATCTTCCGACCATACCGAGGATACCGACATGACATCACATTCCGATAATTCCGATGATTCAGATAGCTCCGATAATTCAGATGCAGAATCCAACGATGATATCAACGATGGCAAGGCAAAACTTGGAAGCTCAGGCACTATAATCGTTGGAAAAGGAGAGAATGTAAGGGCACTTATGGCATTTGGAGGCACTGAGAAAGGTGGCGGCGGCTATGTAGATCTGCTCAATACCCTTGCCAATGAATTCCCGGGGCGCAACGTCTATGCTATGGTCGCCCCCCTTGCAACCGAATACTATCTTCCTGAGAAAGCTGCGAAAGCCAGCAAACCGCAGAAACCTTTCATATATAGCATCCGCGACCGACTTTCGCCTAAAGTAAAATTCGTGGATATCTACGATGAGCTGCTGAAACATAAGAAAGAAGATATCTTTTTGCGCACCGACCATCATTGGGCCGGATTGGGCGGCTACTATGCTGCCAAGCGTCTGGCTGAGACTGCCGGTGTGCCGTTTAAGAGCCTGGATGCCTACGACCGCCATGAGATAAAGGGATTTGTAGGCTCCATGTATGGATATTCGAAAGATATTTCAGTGAAAAATGCACCAGAGACCTTTGTCTACTACACCCCCAATCAGGTGAATTATGACACTGAATTTGTCACCTATACCCTTAATAAGAACTTCAAGATAATCCGCGAATCAAAGCCTTTTAAGTCTGCTTTCTTCAAGAAATTCAAAGATGGCAGTGGAAATGCCTACCTCACTTTCATTGGCACTGACCAAGCATATGTTAAAGTCAAGACTTCTACTCCGGGCAATCGTAAATTTTTGCTGATAAAAGACTCTTATGGCAATGCAGTGCCGGGCAATCTTTTCTATAGCTTTAATGAAGTGCATGTGATCGACTTCCGCTATTTCACCCATAATCTTAAAGATTATGTCAATAAGAATGGAATCACTGATATCGCGGTTTGCTTCAATGTCTTCAATGCCTATAGCAGTGGAAGTGCATCAAAAGTCAAGAAAATGCTGACGCAGACCGGTGGGATTCCGGCTGTCAGCGACACTGATTCGAAGCCTAAAGCTAGTAAAATTGACACTTCCACGCAAGTTTCAATGAAGCCCGAGACTGAGGAGGCCGCAACGCAGGAGCCTGAAAAAGTGGAAGAAACCCCGCAACAGCTTCCGGAGAAAGAAGAACCTATCACCAACCCCGTTAATCCCGTCAAAACAGAAGAATAATGGCAGACTTCAGAAGAAAGCCCGAATGGCTAAAAATAAAACTTCCCAAAGGATTCAAGACAAGTCAGGTGGTTGGACTTCTCAATGAGAAGCATCTTCACACCATTTGCTCAAGCGGGATGTGTCCGAATCGTGGCGAGTGCTGGGGAAATGGCACAGCTACCTTCATGATCGGAGGAAACGTCTGTACCCGAAGCTGCAAATTCTGCAACGTAGCCACCGGTCGTCCTCTCCCACTCGATAAAAAAGAGATTGCCGACATTGTAGAGTCTGTGAAATCACTTAAATTGAAGCATATCGTCATTACTTCTGTCGACCGCGACGACCTTCCGGATTTGGGTGCAGGACATTGGGCTCAGCTGATTCGCACATTAAAGAAGGAATGTCCCGAAGTCACGATGGAAGTTCTTATACCTGACTTTCAGGGCAGGGAGGAACTCATCAAAATGGTGATTAAGGAGCGCCCTGACGTAATTTCTCACAATCTCGAGACAGTCAGACGCCTTACTCCTGATGTGCGTTGCTTCGCTACCTACGACACCTCCTTGAAAGTGATCCGGATGATAGCTGAAAGCGGTATACGCTCCAAGAGTGGCATTATGCTTGGTCTTGGAGAGACACCGGATGAGATATTTCAGACTATGGATGATCTTAGGGCTGTAGGATGCGAGGTGATGACGATCGGTCAGTATCTTCAGCCTACGGTTAATCATTACCCCGTACAAGATTACATACATCCCGATCTGTTTGAACAATACAGGCAAGAAGGGCTACGCCGAGGATTCAGGCATATGGAGTCTGCCCCGATGGTCCGCTCTTCCTACCATGCCGAGCGACATGTAAACTGATCATGCAATTTGTTTTCACCTCATATTGGAGGCCATCTCATATGATTAGAGATGGTCTCTTAGTTTCTGCCAAGCGTGGAGACTTCAACCTTGACAGGAGCCACTTCGCAACGAGACTTGGTAGTGAAATGATGCGGAGCAAAGAGCTCTATATGCGCTTCGTTGAAAAGATCCTGTATATTCTGCAGAAGATCTGACATGATCACGGGCATATTATCGGCATCCTTGATGTAGGCATTTATTTGATAGCACATATAATTGTCGTTCAATTCCGTCTCAAGTACGAATGGTGTTGGATGCTCAAGCACCCCTTTGGTCTTGAGAGCTGCATCTATCAGCAATTCATGCACTTTACGCCAAGGCACGTCATATCCCATAGTCAGCATAGTGTGGATAATCAGTCCATACTGTCGGGCTGAGGATGAGTAATTCACCGTATTAGAAGTTGTAATGAAAGAGTTGGGTATTGTGACCATCTCATTCTTTATGGTGCGTATACGAGTGACAAATGGTGATTTTTCCACTACATTACCCACTGTGTCATTGACCTTGATGAAATCTCCCGCTTTGAACGGACGCATATACGTGATCACGAAGCCTGCTATGAAATTGGAGATGACCGAACTTGACCCCAAAGATACTATAAGCCCGACAAATACAGAAATACCTTGGAACACTCCTGACTCCGAGCCCGGAAGATACGGATAGATCATCGCTATCATGAATGCATAGAGCAAGAAGCGGATTATATTGAAAGTTGGTTCAGCCCAATCTGAATAAAAACCGGATATCTTAAGTTTCTCACTCTTTATCTCCTCAGATATGAAATGCAATCCTTTGACGATATATCTTACACAATACCATATGATGGCAATGATGAAAAGATTAGGGATATATTCTATTATAGCCTTGACCACCATCTTGATGGGATCTATGATATAATAGAATATCTTAAGAGCCAATCCTTCTGTCTGAGGGAAGATTGAAAATAATATGGGGACCGTAATTATGAAGAAAAACAGAAGCACAATATAGCGTAAGATACGGCATAACACTATAAGCACTCGACCCAGATAATTAGTGTTCAACAGCTCATAATCCCTTATGACAAGTGGCTTCAGCTTATGCACCTTGAGCCATATTATCTCCCGTTTCAGTTTCCTGAAAAGGAAATTGATCAATTTAAGCATCAGATATTGCACAAGAAGCACCAGCACGAAGAGCCCTGCCCTTTTCAATATCTGCCATAGGCTATTCTCAGTCTTCAATAATTCTATTTCATCCGCTATGATTGGCATCCACGTCTGAGCTAAAACAGACATGGTGGTTGAATACCAGAGGGCATCATTCTCAGTGACACTGATTATCACCTTTTCTCCATACATAATGTCGATATATGTATCATTGTCGAGAAGATATACCGAATCTCTCCGAAGCCGACGATCTTTGCCTATTTTAAGTATAGTTTGAGAAGTAGTCTCTGCTCTGTCAATAGCTGAATGCCCTCCACGAGCAGTATAAATTGTGAATAAAGTGTCTTTTTCCACCACGACAGGAACTCCGGGAGTGACCGCTCTAAGTGAATCTATTCGATGAAGTTGCGCTGCCCTTTTCAATGAATCATGCATCTGATTCTGAGCATTGGCATCAAGCTTTGCCTTTAGCAGAATCTCATTGAGCTTCATCTCTTCGAGCTGGAGCATCAGTTCCTTTATCCTGAGCGAGTCTGATTTTTCATCTTCGGATTGCATTGATTCGCTTGTATTCGCAATCAATGAATCAGGATTGTGCTGTCCATGAGAAGGGAGAAGAAATTCTCCTGCTTTCTTAAGGATCTGAGCACTGGAATCAAAAGGCATCAACTGAATCCCTGATAAGAGAATCAGACAAATGAAAATCCTCCACTTTCTCTCATGAATGCCGGAGTATCTTGACTGGTACGTATGAAAATGCATCTTGCGTTCTATTGTTTGGAATTGACTACAAATTTAAGACAATTTGCATACAATTCCAAATAATCCCTCATTTATATTAAGAGCCCATCTCATAAAATCAGGGGAGAAGCCGCTGATTGCTACGACTTCTCCCCCTATGGATCGGACTAACACCTGCTTATAGTCCGCTTGGGTTCTGAACCAAATTTGGATTTCTTGATATAGCATCATAAGGATAAGGGAAATATTCATGCTTACCCTTGATGAAACCTGTCCTACCTACATTGGGATTAGATTTTTCAACATACAGACGATGTTTCGGTTCTCCCTTAGAGAAGAATGCATCATAAGTGGATGGAATGTCTTTACCATTGTTGACAACACCATCTGTATCGCCCCAGCGTACCATATCCGGGAAGCGTACACCCTCAATCCACATCTCAAACATCTTTTCATTCTTTACTTCATCAAGTGTAAGTGTGCTTGAAATGTGAGCGGAGCCTGCGCGTTTCTGGATATCCTGCAAAGACTTCAGGCCAAGACCATCGCTATCGTTGGTCATTGCACAAGCCTCGGCATACATCAGAAGCACTTCTGCGTAGCGGAAAATAGTGAGATTCTTGAAGCCATACCATCCCTTCTCATTATCCTCCGGCCAAGGTACAATCTTGTGAGCGAAATATCCACCAAAACCATAGAGACCATCAAATGCTTTGATACCGATAAGTGGAGAGGTCTCACGGTCGGCACGCGCATCTGGCACTACATTTTCGCCGTCGCCATTCCATTCCATTTCATACAGGAATTCATCGCCTGTCATGAAAGTAGCCTTACGGCGTGGAGAATCTCCATCATTAGCAAGCATCTTTTCTGCGAAATCCACACGGATAGAGTGGCCACCCCAACCATCAGGACCAATGAATGTAGGCTTGGAAGCAAGCTTATCAGTACGCCAGTTCCAGAACTGAATCCACATCCATGAAGTACGCTGGATCTTGTTTGCCCAGTCTCCTACATTTGCATTGTCGAGCACATTTGCTTGGAATATCATTTCCTCGCAGAGGTCACCTGAAGCATGGAAGAGATTAGCCCAACGATCAGCCGGAACGAGCTCATATTTATTTGATGTGATGACCTGCTTCAATGCTGCTTTTGCCTCATCATACTTGCCACGGAAAAGCTGAGCCTTTCCTGCTACAGTAAGCGCAAATCCTTTAGTGACTTTAGATGCCCCAACCTTATCATTAGGATCGGTGCGTTCATCAAGGTCAGCTACAGCAGAAGAAGCTTCATTTGCAACCCACTCAAGAAGCGCGTCATGTCCACCCTCATAGTTGGTAGGGCGAGCATCAGCAGGAAGGATATGATCTACGAGGGGAGGACAATCCCATCCTATCGCAAGCATGAGGTGAGCCCATGCGCGGAGAGCGCGTGCCTCTGCACGTACACGTTTCTTTACAGGGCTATCATCAGCAATGTTGTCAAGAATCAGGTTGCTGTCATACACCACAGCATAGAGACCATTATATGTGTTTTTGATCACATCGTTCTGACTGTCATAGCGGAACTCATTGATCTGCGCTCCAAAGTCATTATCGCCATACATATTGCCGGCAGCCAGCATATCGTCGCCAGCTTCATTGAAGAGCACCGGGAGAGCTACGTATATACCTTCGTTGCCCGCAATGTGAAGGCAGAAACACTGATACAAGTTGTTAAGTGCATTCTGAGCATCTGCGTCCGTCTTATAAAAATTGTCGGCAGAGATCACACCTTTCTGCTCGATATCGAGCCTATCCTCACAACTCGAGAGGAAAGATGCCGCACAAACGACAGAGAGGAATAAAAATATCTTTTTCATAATGAAAGTCGTTTTTCTTTGTTAGAAAATTAGATTGTCAAGTGCGACAGATCAGAAACCGATTGTAGCACCGAAAGTGATTTTCTTCATAGTAGGATAAGACGCGATGTCATAACCCATACCGTCAGTCTTGGCTGTTGTTGCAGTCTCAGGATCCATACCCGGATAATTGGAGATTGTAAAGAAATCGTCTAGAGAGAAGAATACTCTGAGATCCTTTATGAATGCCTTTTGGGTTATCTTCTTGGGAACTGTGTAGCCAAGTTGCAGCTGCTTGATCTTGAAGTAAGAGCCATTGAACATTGAAGCGCTCGAGCTCCAGAAGTATCTGTCTTGCTCTACTATCTTCGCATCCGGCATCTTCGCATTCGGGTTGGAAGGAGTCCAAGCATTGTCCATATAGTATTTCATGGAGTTACGCATCGGAGAGTCAGCACGGTAGAGGACATTGAATATCTTATTGCCTGCTACGCCCGTACCGAAGGCGGTGAAGTCGAATCCCTTGTATGCAAGATTGATTGTGATGCCATAAGTGAATGTCGGAATCGGAGAACCAATATATTTCATATCGCTCATGGCCAATTCAGAAGAGTAAACTGTATTGCCTTCTGCATTGCGGAAGAGTGGTTTACCGGTTTCTTTCTCTACTCCTGCATAGTCGAATGCGCGGAAATACCAGAGAGAGTAACCCTGCTCGAATGCAGAGCGAACCATATTGTTAGTTCCGTCAACACCACCCTCAGATCCTTCTATACGCTCGATATCATCATAAAGATAAGTCACGCGGTTGCGGAGTGTTGATATGTTTGCACTGATTCCATATGTGAAATCACCGATATTGTCTCTCCAACCAAGTTCTGCTTCGAAACCACGGTTATTGACTTTACCTGCATTGATAGTAGTGTTGCCATTTGCGTAGACCTCAGGAATCGGAGTAATGGAGACGAGAAGGTCTTTGGTATTCTTGTTATAGAAATCAAGTCCTACTGTGAGGCGACCGTCAAGGAAGCGAGCATCAAGACCTAAGTCAACCTGCTCGGAAGTTTCCCATTTCAAATTGGGGTTAGCCATGCCGCTTGGATATGAGCCATAGTTCTGAGCCGGATTATCTCCATACTGATACCATGCCTGATTGTAGGCGATCGGTGAAGTATATGGATAATTGTTAAGCACGTTGATGTTACCGTTGCGGCCCCATGATCCGCGGAGTTTCAAGAATGAAAGTACATTTGCACCTACATTGTCGCGAACGAATGATTCGTTGCTGATGGTCCAGCCTGCAGATACTGACGGGAATTTACCCCAACGCTTGTCCTTAGGAAGCTTTGATGTGTCGAATGCATCAGCACGGAAGTTGAACTGAACGCTATAGCGGTTGTCGTAAGAATACATCACGCGTCCGAAGTATGAAAGGCTGGTAGAGAGGTTTTCTCTGTTTCCGAAGCTCTTTGTAGTTGTCTCTGCTGAGTTCACGAAGTCAAGATATTCGAAGTTTGAAGCGTCGCCGTTAAGAATCTTATTGCCACCGTTGCCCTTTGCAGAAGCTGAAACGTTGTCTGACTTCCACTGAGTATAAGACATACCGATCATAGCGCTTGTAGCATGCTTGCCGAATGTCTTATTGTAGTTGAAGAAGTTTTCCCACTGATAGTAATAGCTGTTGTTGGCGCTTGCGGAAATTTCATAATCATCAGCTTTGGCCTGACCATTCATATAATAAGGCTTGGAATAGCTATGGCTGTTGCTCTGTGCGATGCGATAAGAGAAACGTGATGTGAAAACGAGCCATTTTACAGGAGTGATGTCAAGATAGCCTGTTCCACGTACTGAGAATCCTGAATTGCGTGCGTTGTTGCGGTCGCGCTGGAGAAGCGGGTTACCATTGTCATCATTCTGAAGTTTAGAAGTGCCATAGTATTTTCCATTAGGAGCAACCCATATTCGATCAGGATTTGTATTGTACACTTCCTTCATGTCAGTAGAGAATTCATCTACACTGTCAAAGTATACAGGAGTCAGCGGGTCGATCAGAAGCGCCGGTGTCAACATAGAGCCATAAGCACTCTGATGAGTCACTGAACGTGTGTGCCATCTTTCGATGTTGGTGTTAGTGCCGACTTTAATCCAGTCATAGAGCTTGTAGTCTGCATTGAGCTGAGCTGAAAGGCGATCGTAGGTATCTTTCTTTCCGCGTACGATACCGTCATTGTTCACATAATTAATAGAGGTGAAGAAGTTGCCTTTTTCTCCGCCGTTTTGGAACACTACTGAATGCTGAGTTGCCCAGCTTGGTGCGAATACAGTGTCGATCCAGTCAGTCCCTTGTATCTGGTCTCTCCAGTTGTCGCCTGCATCCTTGCTGATATATCCTGCATCCATACAGAGAGTCTTCATGTCTTTGCCCTGAAGCTCCTTATATGTGATGAAATCTTGAGCACCGAAAATTTCGGGAGTCTTGCCAAGACGCTGGTTGATTGCCTTAAATGAATAGATCACTCTGGGCTGTCCATTCTTCACTGCTCCGTTCTTAGTAGTGATAAGGATTACACCATTACCTGCCTGAGCACCATAAATAGCTGCAGAAGCTGCGTCTTTCAGCACTTCCATAGATTCGATCATGGATGGGTCAAGATATTGGATGTTGTCTACTTTCAGACCGTCTACGATCAATAGCGGCCCAAGTTCGCCGGAGTTGGATGAATAACCGCGGATACGGATCTTCGCGCCATCACCCGGAGCACCGGAGGTATTGAGAATCTGCACGCCGGCAGCCTTACCCTGAAGGGCAGCACCTGCATCGGTAGTTGCCAATCCTTTAAGATCATCTCCTGAAACTGAAGATACAGAACCTGTCAAGTCACTTTTCTTCTGAACGCCATAGCCGACTACTACCACTTCGTCAAGGCTACTGTCTTCCTGAGTCAGGCTGATTGTAACCTGATTGCGTCCTTTAAGCGACACCTTCTGTGTAGCATAGCCTACATAAGACACCACTATTGTGGCATTGCCGCTTTTTGCATTTAATTTGAAATTGCCATCCAAATCGGTTGTTGTTCCGTTTTGAGTGCCATTTTCCATTACTGAGGCACCGATGAGTGGTTCGCCGTTACTCACGTCAACGACAGTGCCCTTTACTTCGAATTGTGCCATGGCTGATAGGAAGCCAAGATACAAGAACGACAGTAAAATTAGAAATCTTGTTTTCATAAGCATTAGTTAGGTGTTAGTTTAATTTTTGTTAACTTTCACAAAATTATATTTAATTGCACGCCTAACTTTGCACTTTTAGATATTATATTTATAATTTTAGACTATTTTTAGGATTTTTTGAGATTGCATACGAAAATAAATGGATAAAATACAATTTTACACCCAGGTCGCATTTCCTTTTTTAAACCGTCGGAACCCTCCCTAAGTCTAAGGTATAAAATCTGACGGAATCTTTCCGAAACTTTCCTTAAATACTCTACTGAAATATGCTGAAGATGAAAAGCCACACAGTTCACTCACCTCAGTCACATTGTAGCGGCCGGTGCTCAGAAGGGTCATTGCATGGTTAAGACGAATGGAACGGATAAACTCTACTACCGACATGTTGGTCATTGTCTTTATCTTTTTATAAAGATGCGACTGGCTTATCCTCATAGCCTCGGCAAAATCGACTTTTCCAAAAGATTCATTTGATATATTAGCCTTGACGCATTCCACCGCCTCGGCGAGAAATTCATCGTCGGGCCTGCTGTCGGTCGTGAGTGTTTTATCCGGGTCTTCTGACTTATGGTTTAATTTGTCGACATCTCCGTTGACTTTCGCTGTCTGTACGCACTCAGTCCGGTCTTCGATTTTTTCTACGGGTGCTTCCACTTTTTCCTCTGACGCGGAAAGAATATCTTCTTCGCAAGAGTCTTCCGGATTATTCCGGATCTCTACATCTACATTTGCTTGCGCTACTAAAGACTCTGCTTCATTCTCTTTATCTTCTGACTGATGCTTTAGATCTTCAGTCAGCTGCTGCAACAAAAGTAATTTTTCAAAAGCATGTCTCCGCTCAGTCGTCACTACATAGTGTCTGCCATATATGAACAATAACACTACTGCTACTACGACTATGATAAGTCGAAACCAAGTGGTCTGCCAAAATGGAGGTTTGACTCTTATTGTGAGCTCTCGTTCCGACACTATCCCTCCATCATACATCCTTACTTTCAACTCATATTTTCCCTGATTGAGATTTACATAGTTTATCAGAGGAATACCGGAAAGCTCCGTCCACTCTTTATCGATACCTTCCAGAATCCATGAATACATGACATTCGACCCCACATTTCCAAGAGGAAGCATCGAAAGCGTGAATGAATTGCGAGGATAGTCTAAAGTCAACACATCAAGGCTATCTATCGGCACCGTCAACTTTGAATCGGAATCCATCCTAATCGAACGTCCCGAAACCTTTATATCTGAAAAGAATATTTTTCCGGAATTCTTTGCATTCAAGATTTTCTCCGGATGAAATGTTATTATTCCATTGTTTGTGCCAAAAGCAAGCTTCCCATCAGACAGATTGCTTGAAGAATTTTCACGGAATGCATCGCCTGAGAAAATATCCATTCCCGGCAAACGAAGCATTATGTCGTTTTTAATATCGTAACAGCTCATTCCAAGTGCTGTACCGATCCATAATTTTCCGTCTTTCTTTATCAAACTACGTGTAAAATTACTGTGGAGGCCATCTTTTACAGTCAAGCCGGTGATATTCCCGGTCACTCTATCCATTCGGATCACTCCGTTGCCTGAAGTGCTTAGCCACCAATCATTACCATCTACAAGAATCTGCTGAACTACATTTTCCGATAAGAGCGTTTCGCTTTTGCCGGTTTGCTTATCGATTAGTATCAGACCATCCCCTCCACCTGTAAGAATTTTTCCGGGTTGCTGCTCAGCAAAGCAAAACACCGGATGTGATTCATATTTTCGGAACTCACCGGTCTTTGGAGAGTAGCATATTATGTCTCCTTTCACTCCTCCAAACCATATGTCTCCGTCACTATCTGTAAAAGTCGCAAACACATATGCCCCTTCCCCAAAAATTCGGGCATCTTTCCCTGTAAAATGCGCAAGTTCATTGCAAGTCGCGGGATCCAGGACATATATTCCATTGCCATATGTAGAGGCGTAGATACGTCCTTGCTTATCCTGCGTCAGAGACAGTGCGGATATCTGACGCTTTCCATAAAGATTTCTCCAGATTCCTGAAGTATTATCCCTTCGGCTTATTCCATCATTGGTTGCTACCCAAAGGTTTCCATCCTTATCTGTCAGCAAATAATTTATTTCATCATTCTGTATCGACGAGTCGGAATGATACCGATGACGAATACGCTCGGAGTCGCCTCCATCTATGTCTGAATATTGCAGACCCGCCGTAGTGGTGGCCACCCACAACCTTCGATTCCGGTCGGAAGACATGGCAAAGACATTGTTCCCTTTTAAGGAGGCAGGATAATCTATATCATCCCTTATGATATCTGCAATCTTGTTGGTATGGGAATCAAATACTATAATTCCCCCACCTTCCATTCCTATGAGGAATGTCTCGGAATCAGGAATCACTATTGATCTGACTATGAAATTCGGAAGCGATTTTGAGTCTATTTGGGACAACGACATGTCTTTGAGCTTATACTCCCATAATTCCCCCTTATATGTCCCCATCAGTATTCGCTGATGATATTTGTCATAGGCTCCATATGATATATATTGGTCAAAACTACCAGGCAGTCTGACCAATGAATTATTTTTTCCTGACACGATATAGAAATGATCATCATCAAGAGCAAACATTTCATTGTCTTCACATCTCAAAATGTAGGAATATCCTTTATTTCCCTTAGAAAATCGGATTAATTTCCCATCTGAATATGTAAAAATCCCTATGCTCGTACTGATCCAAACCACTCCGTCGTCGGCAATGAATAAATTTGAAATCCATTCTTTCTTGCCAAGTATATCTGCTAATGAAAACCATCGTTCGAACGAATCTTTCACTCTATTATATCTGAATATCTGTCCATTCTGAGTGGCTGCAGCAAGCACTCCCTCATTATAGGCAAGCTTCATCAGCATCACATCGGAAGTAGACACAGGCAATTCATAGTTTGTGACATTTGAAGGAGTAGCTCGGATTATTCCCATTCTTGAAGCGCCCCATACAAATCCATCATCATCATGAGTCAGGGCAGTAATGCCCGACATGGGTATTTCATTCCCTCCTTTAGGTATTACAAATTCGTGATAACTGCTTACGCCACTTTCTGCCCTCTCAACGAAAAGGACCGACATGAGCAGGAGAATACATAAGTATCTGATATCTCGGCTCAATTCTATTCTCATTTCCCTATTGCTTGGCGAATATATTCTACCATCGACTCCGGATCAACACACCCGAGCATATACAATTTCCCATTCTTAAGACGAACGAGAAAGCAGTCGGAGGCCTTTCCATAGTAAGCGAAATATTTTCCTATAGAGGGCTCTCTAAACCATCCCCAATAGCCAAACCATCCACCACTGCCTAATATGCGTCTTTCAGTCAGCGAAGGAGGACACAATGCCACTCCTGCAATATCCCTGAGCGGAATAGATTTTGCGCGCAAGAATGTATTTACATTCACACAGCCATCCTCAACAATGACAGATTGCGGCGTAAAGAAAAGAGACACACCGCATAACACTATTAATGTTCCTCCTGCAAAATATGCTATTATATCGTGTCCTAAGTTAAGTTGCACCATCATGATGGCAATCAGGAGGCCGATCACCAATATAGTCAGAATTATACAATATGTGCTCAATACTACCTTGCGTTTCATGATATCTAATTTTTGTTTTACGCAAAATTAATAAAATTTTTTAGTAATTTTGCATTGTCAAACAAAAAAATTTGAGCACTCAGAATATTCACTTATCCTCATAACCCTTAAAATTAGGAAGGCAAAATTAAATTAAAATATATATGACACCTGATTATTTCGAAAATAGAAAAAGTGTGCGAAGCTATAAGCAGGAGCACATTCCGGAAGAGCTGTTGGATGACATTCTCGAAAGAGCCATGCGTGCTCCCACATGCGGCAATATGCAGCTTTATAGCGTAATCGTTACCCGTGATCCGGAAAAACTTCAGAGACTTGCAAAGGAGCATTTCAACCAACCTGCTTCTACCGGCGCTGACGTGATCCTGACAATTTGTGCCGATTTCAATCGGTTTACTCAATGGTGCGAGGCGAGCGATGCTAAACCGGGCTACAACAATTTTCACTCATTCATGATGGCTCTCACCGATGCAGTAATCTATGCCCAGCAGATAGTGACAATTGCTGAGCAAGAGGGTCTTGGTACATGCTATCTTGGCACTGTCAACTATAATGCCAATCAGATTTCAGAGCTCCTTGATCTGCCCAATCTTGTCGTGCCTGTAGCCTCTCTATCCCTGGGCTATCCGACCGATGATAATGAGGAGCAATGCGAACGACTTCCCTTGAATGCTATCCGTCATAACGAATCATATCGCCATGACTCGAAGGATGAGATTGTAGAGCTTTTCAAAGCTAAAGATGACTTCGCTCCCAATAAGCAATTCGTTGAAGAAAATAAGAAGGATTCGCTCGCTCAAGTCTTCACCGACATCCGCTATCCGGAATCCGTCAACACTGCCGTCTCCGAATCTTTCCTCTCCCTACTGAAAGAAAAGGGCTTTCTATGAAATAAAAGGCTTCCCAGTCTTTGAGTAGTAAGCACGCTCCGCGTGCGTCCATTATTCATTTGTTTCTATTCTTTGAGTAGTAAGCACGCTCCGCGTGCGTCCTGATTTATTAGTTCCTATTCTTTAAGTAGTAAGCACGCTCCGCGTGCGCCATTAATAATATCTGTTGAAAATCTATTTGCAAAGCAAGAAAGCCGCCTCCGACGTTTTCCCGTCTCTGCAAAGAATTGCTTTTATCAACACCTCTCCCTCCGGCAAATCAATAGGACCCTCATAGAGAGAAGATCCGATAAGAGCCGGCGATGTACCATCAAGAGTGTAACGTATCTCTGCGTCTGCATACGGGCTATTCATGAAGATTTTCCCATCTTCTACCTTGATGCCCGGTAGACGCAGATGCCATTCCGTACCGGTGACACTGAGCCTGTCCAGCTCCCTACTCCCAATCAGCATATTAAAATCCTCTTCCGTGTAAGTTGGCTTTGCATTCCAACCCCTTTCAGCCAATCCAAGACACTTCGGGAAAAGAAGACGCTCCATATCCTCACGGCTTCTGATAGTCTCAGCAAATAGTTTTCCGGAGACTCCAATCACTTTCCCCTTCTCACTTCCATCTCGCGGACATATTGAATCAGGATACCCGACTAATGTACGCAACTCATCCGTGAAGCCACCCCAATGCAACCCTTTTTCTTCAGGATTGGCAGAATATTGCATATCCATATAGAAATAGTCTACATTGCTAATTATGACCGGGTATCCGGCCTTCACTCCCTTAACAGCTACATTGTCTTCCAACTTATGCGGCGATACCCAGCAATCCATTCCTCCTATTGTAGGAGCCACCTGAGCATGATACGCATCGTCGTAATCAGTGCAGATATCCTGCCATCCATAAAGCGGGATTCCGCGATCTTTCATCATTGCTGATATACGTTTAACGTATTCTCCCTGCATTTCATGTCTTCCTTTTAGTCCCAATCGGTTGCTAAGTTCGATAGCGGAAGGAGAACCATCCCATGCTCCTTCGGGAACTTCGTCACCACCCAAATGTATTCCTAATAATTCTACTCCTGCCTCAGAATACATAGCGGCAATCTCATCTACTACCTTGCCAATGAAATTATATGTGCCGGACAGAGCGGGATTCATAAGATTGTCGTGATATAGTTGAGCAGTAGTATAGCGCGAAGTGTCTCCATCTTCGATCATTCGATACGTATCATCTCCCGTCTTGCGGTATCGGGCTTCCATTGCCTTGATGGCCGCCCGCGCATGTCCCGGAGATTCCACTTCCGGAATCACCGCAATTCCCATTGAATCGCAATATTTAATAAAGTCTATAAATTCTTCTCGGGTAAAATATCCATTAGCAGTAGGAAGATTATTATCAGGATCTCCTGTCCCTGCAAAGATATCCGGAAGGAATTTTTGACTATCTAAAGTATACCCACGCTTGCTCCCAATCTCAGTCAATTCCGGAAGTCCGGGTATTTCCAGTCTCCAAGCCTCATCGTCTGTAATATGAAAATGAAGTCGGTTAAATCTGTAGTCAGCCATGCGTTCTGCAATATGCTTCATCGTCTCAGGAGTCTGGTAATTTCGTGATATGTCTATCATTAGTCCCCGATAGGGGAAATCAGGCCAATCCTCAATCATTACGCATGGTAATGATTTTGTATCGGGAGTTATAAGTCTCTGCTTAAGCATTCTAAGACCCATATTGATAGCTTTTTGAGTTGCTCCTTCAATCAAAGCTTTTTGGGGAGTAAGTGTGATTCGATAATACTCCGGATTCTCATGTTTTGTTATAGCAGTTTCTATTGGAGAACCCACTTTAAACTCACCATCTTTTACAGTAACGCTTTTAAAGGAAGGTGCAATATCAAATGCTTCGGGTGCCTTGCCTGTTATTAGGCGCTCATTGAGACGATAGATAGAATCGGCAGGGAGAATCCACTTCATCCATTTGGGATCCTGAAGAGCAGCACTTATCAATGATTGCTTTTCATGTAAGGCTACCGGAATGATGCGTCCCCCTTTCGTCACAGCATAGAAGGCCTCCGGAGTTTCGGAAATGCTTCTTATGGGCCACTTGCATTCAATGTCGATTGTAATATCCTTTTTATCAGTTCCAAAATGAGGAGATGTAAGATAATAATACCCGGCATTAATCTCAACTACGGAATCCCCTGCAGAAACCACACTGAGTGGACGAGCCAAATGAGCAAAGCATAGACGCTCAATCGAATCGGCATTATTCACCACAAACCTCTCAATGCATCTCTGCCCCTCCCCCGGCGCCAAAATCTCCCATCTTACTGTAGGCACCTCAACGTAAGCATTTACCACCATTCCCCTTTTCTCATCATTCGAAGCCACTTCCAACGAAGCCGATCCCATCGAATCCGACACCACCGAACCCGATGCCACCGATCCCGCTCCCATCATATAAGAGAAAAAAGCCATCCCCACAATTATATTTATTTTCCTCATAATATTCTCCAATCAAAAAATCAAATACTATATGGCATACCCATAAAACAATCAAAAAACAAAGATAAAACAATTCTACCTCCCATCCAAATTTCCCACAAAAATTCACCCAAAAATTTATCCAAAAGCAATTTGAGTAGCAAGCGCGCTCCGCGCGAGCCATTAAGCGTCATTCACCATCCTGGTAGCGCCCCAAGTCCAGCCCAACCGCCCATCAATCCCCGCAAAGCCTTCTCCCCTGCAAGCCTCTGCTTGCCCCTCCCAAAAGCTTTACTTCCGGACAATACCCAATCAGAATGAGCACAGATAAAATTCAAACTCCCTATTCATTTTTATTGAGCAAAAACTTGCAAATACTTAAAAAATAACTTATCTTTGTGAAAAATAAATAGAAGAATGGCTAAATATATTGACCCTACATATGACATAGGTTTCAAGCTTCTCTT
>CAYNPB010000008.1:14140-35933 GCA_964399005.1 uncultured Sangeribacter sp. | reverse complement strand
TGCTTGCACGCTTCCTTTGGCTTGCAGAAGATGAGTTTGGAGAAATCATGCTCAGTGACTTCCAGGGTGGTGGGCTTCCTAATGCAATTCCAAGAGAAGCCAAGGCCCTTGTAGGGATTCCGGCAGGCAATGAGGAAGCATTTGAGAAGATGGCAGAGATATACAATGCCACAATCCATGATGAGCTCAGACTTGCAGAAGGAGAAATTTTCACTTTCAAGGTCTCACTGCGTGAGAAACCGACACGCATGATTGCGGAGGAATACGTGAATCCTTTGGTAGCTACCATCTTCGGTACGCCAAATGGCGTGCAGGGGATGAGTCTTGCAGTGCCGGGGCTCGTGGAGACATCGTCCAACTTGGCAAGCGTCCATAAGGAGGGAGACGATAAGGTAGTGATCACCAGCCATCAACGTTCGTCGGTAGATAGCAAACGTGAAGAAATCACCGACAAGATTACTGCTCTATATGAGAACATCGGATGTGTAGTAGTGACAAACGATCCAAGTGTAGGTTGGGCACCGAATCCTGACAGTAAGCTTCTAAAGACAGCTGAAGAAAGTTTTAAGGATCTCTTCGGATATGAGCCCAAAGTAGAGGCGCTTCATGCCGGACTTGAGTGTGGCATATTCCTTGAAAAGATGCCGGGTATGGATATGATTTCGTTCGGGCCAACCTTGAAAGATATCCACAGCCCGAATGAAAAGGCCAATATCCCATCTGTAGAAGAATATTGGAAATTCCTTACTGATCTACTTGGGAGACTTGCGTAGTGCGTAGTGCGTAACGCGTAATTGGGGATCGAGCCAAAGGCTCTCACACCGGAACAAACCGGTGCTTATGAGAATCTTCGTATTAACAAACCAGTGCTTATGGGAATCTAAGAATTTTTAGATAATCTTATACGCCCTCCGCGAAACCAGCGGGGGGCGTAGAATGTTTATCTTATATATTACGATAGAAAGAACAGATATCTTATGATTGAAGATAACATAATAAATAAAGAGGAAAACGAAAGGACGGTGCTTGTCGGCCTTGTGACGCAAAAGCAAAGTGAAGCCAAGGTGAATGAATATCTGGATGAACTTGAGTTTCTTGCCAAGACTGCCGGTGCAGAACCGGAAAAACGTTTTGTGCAGAAACTTGACTATCCTAATCCTCGCACATATGTAGGCACCGGCAAACTTGAAGAAATACGCCAATACGTAGAGGAACATGAGATAGGACTCGTAATATTTGACGATGACCTATCCTCAAAACAGGTGCTTAACATAGAAAAGGAACTTAAAGTGAAGATCCTTGACCGCACGAGCCTGATTCTTGACATATTCGCAAAGAGAGCACAGACTGCGACTGCCAGGACACAGGTGGAATTAGCACAATACCAATACCTGCTGCCCCGACTCACCCGCATGTGGACTCACCTTGAGCGTCAGCGTGGCGGTATAGGCATGCGTGGTCCGGGTGAGACTCAGATAGAGACAGACCGACGAATTATCCTCGACAAGATCTCCAGACTTAAAGAGGAACTGAAAGACATCGACAAGCAGAAGAGCATCCAGAGGAAAAACCGTGGCAACATGACACGCGTGGCACTCGTAGGGTATACCAATGTGGGTAAATCCACCATAATGAATCTTTTGAGCAAGAGTGATGTCTTTGCAGAAAACAAACTTTTTGCAACACTCGACACCACGGTAAGGAAGGTGACTATAGATAATCTTCCGTTCCTGCTATCAGATACTGTAGGATTCATCCGCAAGCTTCCGACGCATCTCGTAAATTCCTTCAAATCTACACTTGATGAGGTGAGGGAAGCAGACTTATTGATGCATGTGGTGGATGTGAGCCATCCAAATTTTGAGGAGCAGATAGAAGTCGTAGACAGGACTTTGAGTGAAGTGTGCGGAGCAGCTCAAAAACCACAGATACTTGTTTTCAATAAGATAGACGCCTTCAAATACACACCTAAAGATCCGGATGACCTCACTCCCGCCACACGGGAAAATATGAGTCTGGAAGACTTTAAGAAGACTTGGATGGCTAAGATGAACAATAATTGCGTGTTCATCTCAGCAAAGGATAAGATCAATATCGATCAGCTTAAAGAATTGCTCTACGAGAAGGCGAAGGAGATTCATGTGGAAAGATTTCCATATAATGATTTTCTTTTCCAGAAGTATGATGAGGAATGAGATGCCCCGGCCCCCTAAAAGGGGGAGATGCTTCGCGACGTGCGGGGACGCTCGCGGAGCGTGCTTACTACTCAATTTGCTTTGGGCGGACGCACGAACCGTGCGTCCCTACCTTAAGGGGAAAATAGGATTTTGAAGAAAGGAGTATGTGTGGATATGAAGAGAAGTGAGATAGAAATACTTGAAAGGCAAGGATGTTTTGCTGATGATTGGAGTGCTGTTGAGATTTCGGAGGATACGGATCTCAGGAAGATTCGGAATGTATATTTCCGGGGCCCGGTCACGATCGGAGCTAATACGGAAATCATCAATGTGCCCGGAGGACTCGCTAATGTCAGAATTGGGGATAATGTCAGGATAGTAAATGTCGCCTCTATTGAAAATACTGCTGACGCTACGTATGGCGTGGGGACTGAGATTGCGGTGCTTGACGAAACCGGAACTCGACCTGTGAAAATCTATCCCGGAATTTCTGCACAAATTGCCGCTATCGCTGCACGGATGCCGGAATATGCCGCCGAGACACTTAGTCCGCTCATTGATAATCATATCCACAACCTACCTGATTTGCCTGAAATAGGTGATGGAGCAGAAATTCTCAATTGTGGTCCGCTCAGTGACATTCGTGTATGGCCGGAAGTTAAGTTGGAGGGTGCTTCACGGCTTCACAACGGCAGTATAGTGAATAATCAAGAGTCAAGAACCAAGAGTCAAGAACCAAGAGTCAAGGACCAAGAATCAAGAACCAAGGACCAAGAGTCAAGAACCAAGGACCAAGAGTCAAGAGTCAAGGACCAAGAGTCAAGAACCAAGAGTCAAGAACCAAGAGTCAAGGACCAAGAGTCTGGGGTCACGGGGCAAGCCGCGAGCTTGGCATATGTGGGGCCGGGAGTTGATGCTGAGAATTTCATTATTGAGGATGCGATGGTAAGCGGTGGAGCTCTCTTGAGAAATACATATGTAGGACAAGGCTGTGTGATCGACAAGGGTTTCACAGCTCATGACTCTCTTTTCTTCTCTAATTGCTCGATGGAGAACGGGGAGGCGTGTGCGGTGCTTGCCGGCCCCTACACTGTCAGCATGCACAAAAGCTCGCTTCTAATAGGATGCCAGACCGGCTTCATGAATGCAGGGTCAGGCACTAATATGAGCAATCATATGTATAAGCTCGGACCAAAGCATTGGGGGGTGCTGGAACGAGGGGTTAAGACCTCTTCGAACGCTTACATAATGCATGGCTCGCGCATCGGAGCTTTTTCGTTGGTGATGGGAGAACACAAAACGCACCCTGACACCTCTGAGTTTCCTTTTTCATACCTTTTCGGAGATTCAAAAGGGAATACTACGGTTGTGCCCGGAGCGATGCTAAAGAGTTACGGATTGAAGCGCGATGCAGAAAAATGGCCTAAACGGGACCGCCGACTCAACCACGGCCTGAAGCTTAACGACCGCATCACCTACTCCATTCTCAATCCATATACTGCAGACATGATGGTGGGAGCAATAGCAATGTCTCAGAAACTCCTTTCTTCAGATGCTGATGCACAGGGATATATCTCTCATAAAGGAATGAAGTTAAAGAAATCCTCACTCGAAAAAGGTATTAATTTATATGAATTAGCCCTCTGTAAATATCTTCAGATATTACAAGAGAAAGGTGAAGACTGTGAGATTAATGGAGAGAATATTGCCAAACGATGGGTAGATCTTTCAGGACAGATAATTGATGATAATACACTCAATGAAGTACTGGCAGCACGTTCTATAACAGACATGGAGTATCTGCTCGATAAAGCTCTACGAGATTTTGATATAAATGAGCAACAGTGGGCCAAAGAGCGGATTACAAAGAGCGATTTCAAGGATGCAATTTCTGCACAAAGAGCTACAGAATTCGACAAAATCGTAGAATCTGACCGACAAAGCAGTCTGAATCAACTCTCATTAGAGAAGGACATGCTTGGGATTATTTGAAGCCGTTTTTCTTTAGGTAGCCTTTTTCTATTGATTTTACGATAAGGTCGGCTACATTGACGGCTCCTATTTTTGAAAACAGGGCTTTTCGGTGGGCCTCAATGGTATTTTCAGTGACAAACATGGATGCTGCTATCTCACGTGATGTCTTTCCTTGTGCTATCTGATAAAGCACCTCAAGTTCACGCGAAGATGGATGGCTGGAATTGTCGGTAGCTAATGCAAGCGATTTCTGAACCTCATCGCTATAGTAGTTGGAGCCTTGAAGTATCACTTTTATGGCCTCTACGATGTCGTTGCCGTCGCCAGATTTGTAAATAATACCATTTACGTCTCGTGAGAGCAACTTGCGTAGAGTCCAAATCTCATCATGCACAGTGATGACTATCACACGCGCAATAGGATTTCTGGCACGAATCATCTCAATGAGCACAAACCCATCGATATCGGGGAGTTCAAGATCCAAGATGTAGAAATCGTATACATCTCCGGCTTCAAGGCTTTCGACAAGCCCCTGAGCATTAGCGAACTTATTTACGTGCGTTATACCGTGGCTCACAAGAACGGCATTCAGTCCTTCTCTGATCAAGTCATGGTCATCAACAACAGCTATCCTCATATGTGATAAGACTGATTTTTCCGTCATTATTAGCCATAATTTTGCATTAAACCCAGAAAAGTTTTCAAAAAAACTTCATAATGCAAAATTACTAAGACTTTTAATATGCGTCAATTACGGAATTCCGTAATTATTAGCCCTCGGCAGCCTCACGCAGCGTGCGCAAGGATGCAGAGGGCACTCGGGAATTTAGTATTTCTTAATTCTATTATTTCTTGTAGGCGTGGCGATAACCTTTCGTCTTGTCCCAGCCGCCGCGAGTGAAGTCGGGGAAGGCGACGGGGGCTGAGCCATTTTCGATAGAGATTGCACTCAGAGGAGCCATGGCACTCCACTCAGCGAGGTCATAGACATCCATATCGAGGGGAAGCCCGTTGCGGAGGCAATATACGAGGCGATAGTCCATGATGAAGTCCATGCCTCCATGTCCGCCAACTTCCTTAGCAAGATTGCCAACCTCAGTGATGATGGGGTGAGTGTATTTCTCGGTGAGAGCGGCCTGTTGCTCATCAGAAATCCAAGTGTGAGCATTCAGATTCTCGTGATCCGGAACGATTGTAGAGTCCATCTGCTCCGGCTCGAAAGCATATCCGGCGCGTGGATATTTATTTGCGAAACCTTTAGTGCCGGTGAGCTGATACATACGTGAGTAGGGACGAGGATTCATCACATCATGCTGGATATGTATCGTCTTGCCATTTTCAGTGCGCATCATTGTCATAGTATGATCGCCATTAGCAAAAGACTCAGGTTCTTTGCCGGTCTTCTCCTTGATATATGCAGGGCCATTGACAGCCTTAGTGTCCATAGCAACGAGAGTATTGATCTTATCGCCACGGTGAATATCAAGAAGTTGACAAGCGGGACCGAAGCCATGGGTCGGATACACGTCGCCCCGATGTTCCTGATTGAAATCCATGCGCCAGTTGTTCCAATATTCAGGCCAGAATTCCTTCAGATTGTGGATGTAGCTGCCTTCCGTATGAAGTATTTCTCCAAAAAGACCTTGCTGAGCCATATTCAGAGTGTTCAGTTCGAAGAAGTCGTAGACACAATTCTCGAGCATCATGCAATGCTTGCGAGTGCGCTCTGAAGTGTTGACAAGATCCCATATTTCGTCGAGAGAAGTAGCCGCAGGCACCTCAATAGCCACGTGCTTGCCATTCTCCATGGCATATAATCCCATAGGAGCATGATTTTTCCAATCTGTAGCAATATAAATGAGGTCGATATCATCGCGTTCGGCGAGTTGCTTCCATGCATCTTCCGAGCCATAATATGCCGCAGCCCGCGGGAGGCCTGCCTTGTCAAGATATTTCTGGGTTTCCTCGACTTTTGCGGAGTCAATGTCGCAAAGAGCAACAACTTTTGTGCCTGGAATATAAGTGAAGCGTTCGACTGCATCAGGGCCACGCATACCGAGGCCAATGAAACCGACACGCACTGTGTCGAGAGGTTCGGCGGCAAAACCGAGCATATCAGACTGTCCGGCGGGACGCTCAGGGACATCGGTCTCAATCAGTAAAGAATCCTTTTTAGCTGAACTGCAAGAAGCGAGGAGCCCGAGAGTAGCTACGCAAATGATTAGATTGTTAAGTTTCATATTTGTTGGGGTTGTTGGATTTTTGTTTGAAATGCAAAAGTATTTATATTCTTTCAAAAATACAAGAATTTGGAGGATAAAATTTGCTTCATTGACCATTTTCGCTTAAATTTGCAAAAACAACTCAATTATGAAAGAACTTAACTATCGCAGGCTCAAAATATCTCACGCAGAGGGCGCAGAGGATTGCAACCCAAGATAATTAAACAAACCAAACTAAAATGAAGGAATTATTCTCTATAGTAGATCATTTTCGGATTTCGGGGGGAGTCACAGATATTCGGCCTCTTGGGGAGGGACTTATCAATGACACATATCTTGTGGCAACTGAGGGAGATGCGCCCGACTATGTATTGCAACGCATCAATCACAATGTATTCAAGAATGTGGAAGCGATGCAGACCAATATTGAGGCTGTCACTTCGCACATCCACAAGAAACTAAAAGCTGATGGATGCGAGGAAACCGAAAGAAAAGTGCTCGAATTCATACCTACAAAAGATTCTTCCAAAACTTATTATTTTGACGGGGAGAACTATTGGAGGATGAGCCGATACATATCAGGATCGCATACTTTGCAGGAAGTGACGCCTGAAAGCGCTTATACAGCCGGGAAAGCATTCGGACATTTTCAAAGTATGCTCGCTGACATAGACTGCAAACTTAAAGAAAGCATCCCGGACTTCCACAACATGGAGTTTCGTCTGCAACAGCTACGCGATGCTGTGAAGGAGGATGCAGCCGGAAGAGTGGATGAAGTGGGAGACTTGATCGAAGATATCGAACTCCGATCTGAGAAGATGTGCGAACCGGAAAGGATGCATCGTGAAGGTAGACTGCCAAAACGAATCTGCCATTGCGACACGAAAGTGAACAACATGCTTTTTGACGAGAATGGAGAAGTGCTCTGCGTAATCGACCTTGACACAGTGATGCCATCGTTTATATTCAGCGACTATGGCGACTTCTTGCGCACCGGAGCATGCACATCTGCAGAAGATGAACCGGATCTCTCAAAAATCGACTTTGACTTTGACATCTTCAAATCATTTACCGAAGGGTATCTATCAGAGGCAAAAGGATTTCTGACAAAAGAAGAACTTGAGTGGCTTCCCAATGCCGTGGCCTTGTTTCCTTATATGCAGGCCACCCGATTCCTTACCGATTATATCAACGGCGACACATATTACAAGATCGCATATCCCGACCATAATCTCGTCAGGACCAAAGCCCAACTACATTTGCTTCGGCAAATAGAAGCAAGGATGCCTGAGCTCACAAACACAATCAGAGCTTTATACTGAAACGCACTTCTGTATAAGACTTTTCATCAGAAGATATCTCCGCTGTGCCATTTACTGATTTGGCACGGCGGACTATTGATTCCAAACCAAGACCTTTACGACTACCGGATTTGCCATTGTATTTAAAAGTGCCATTATCCCTTACAATTCCATTCAATTGAGAGCCGGAAAGCTCAAGCGCCACTTCTATTTCTGAAGCTCCGGAATGCTTTATGGCATTGCCTACGGCTTCCTGAATAATGCGATAGACTTCAAGAGAAACTACGTCAGGCACTTGCTGCCACAACATTCCATCCTGCAGAGAAGATGTGAAAGATAATTCAATCTTGCCTTCATTAGCGCGAGCTTGTTTAGCGACAAAGAACCTTACGACTTCCTCTATTGAGGCATAAGAGAATTCCGGTGGCATCAGTTCGTGGGAGATGCGTCTAACGGACTCACGGCAGGAGTCGATCAGACTGGCAGTACTTTCGATTGGTTTTCCGCCGGTAATATTCATCTGGATAGCCAGCAGATCGTTGCAGACACCGTCATGGAGTTCGTGCGACATTCTTTTCCGTTCATTTTCCAGACCCTCCACATACTGCTGAGTGAGCTGGCGACCAATATCTTCTTTCAAGGCAGCAAATTCCATCTCCTTGCGCATCCTATTGCGGCGTTGGCGATCTGCATAAACCACAAAACAGATCACGGCTATTAGCAACAAGCCGGCAGCTGCGAAAAGCCACATGAGGGTATTGGCTCTCTTAGCCTCGCTCCTTACGAGGGCAAGTTCGGTCTCCTTGGTTTCGTATTTGACTGTGAGATCGCGCAAGCTTTCAGCTTTCTCCTCTTGCCACAACGAATCGCGTAGTTCATTGCTTTGCAGCAAAGTAGAGTAAGCATTCTTATAGTCGCCCAAAGCGGAATAGGCAATGTGCATATTATTATAGCAGTCATATTTCACGAAAGGAAACATGTCGATTCCATCTGCGTGAAGAATCTTGTCGAACCATTCCAAAGATCCTTTATTGTCACCATTTTTCAGGCAGATGGAGCATTCGGATTGGTAGTACATTAGTTTGGCGGTAGAGGATTCTATTTCCGGAAGAAGCTGTTGGCAATTCTTGCGCCATTTTCCGGCTTCAGCTTTTTTGCCGAGGCGGTCTGCTGCGAGCATGGCATAAGCAGAAGCCCTGAATGCGGCTTCTTTGTCGTCTGATTCGAGAGCATCTTTATAAGCGAGTTCCTGAAAGTGCATGGCTTCGTCGAGGGAGCCGCAGCCTGTCAGCACCGAGCCTACAACTCCATAGATCATACTGCGCAGTTCGGGATCATCGCTTTTGGCAATCCATTCGCCTGAGAGTTGGGCATGCTTGGCAGCTTGCTCTTTGTGCTGGGTGTCGAGATTAAGAACTGCAAGATTGATATAGAGGGATGCTATCTCTTCGATCGCTTCCTGGTCTGGATTCTCGCGGAATTTTCCTGACGTTATGATTTCCAGAGCGGCTTCATAGCTTTTCAGGGCTTCGTCGACTCTTCCGAGGGAGCGGAGGAATACACCTTGTGCGGAATGGGTGCCGACCATTTGATTCAAATCGCCGGATTTTTCAGCGAGGTTTATTGCCCGCTGGCCGACAATGACGGCAGAATCGGTGCGACCTATGCTGTGGAGGCTGTCGGCAGCTTCGCGCAAATCAGCAATTTCCTTGATGTTATCGGGGATGGCGAAGGATGCTATTGCCACTATAGACAATAGAAATATTGACAAGAATCTTTTCATATGCTATCAGGAATATTATGATAATGGCAAAGTTAGTAATTTTCGATACAATATGCAAATTCTAACGACTGCCTTGAAAAATAAAGCCATCGGGAGGGTTGAGTCCCCGATGGCTTCGGTTGGAAGGGTTTGGTTTGATTTGTTTGATCTGTTTCTTATTTGATCATTATCTTGGAGGTTGATCCGTCGGCTCTGCGTACGATGTAGATGCCGGAGGTTGGGTTAGCTACCTTTGTTCCGTCAATTGTGTAGTATTCTACAATCGGGGAGATGGCTGAATTTCCTCCAAAGATGCTTTCTACTCCGGTAACTTCTGTCGGATTGACAGCGATGGAGTATATCTTCACGCAATTTTCGGAAGCGGCAGCAAGAGCCCTTACTTTTCTCATCTGTTTCGGAGCATTAGCTTCAATGGCATAGATGTAGACGTAGGTGTCTTCTGCGACATTATAGTCGATCTCTACATTACCCTTATTACTCATTGAGAATGACTGCGAGTCTTCATCGCCAATCTTGACAGCTACTTGACGGGAACCGAGAGTGAGGCAATTTACAGTGACTTTACCATTGCCGGCAGGCACCATTACCACGAGACCGTTGAAACGGTTAGCCAAGTCGCTTGCACCGGGAGCCATACCTGCCACAGCTTCCATATATTCCTCATCCATAGAAGAATTGAGGAAAATAGAACCGTCGCTTTCATCGTAGCCGTCATCCTCGCCGACAGTAACATAGACATCACCTACCACTGCATCAGCAAGATCTGAATCGCTATCGATTGCAGCAAATGATGTTTCGGAAACTTCAGAAGTAGCGGCAATTCCTTCGATGGGAATGATCAGATTATCCTTCGAGTTGTTTGCTCCGCTCCATACGGGATCAGCCTTATAAGCCTGGATGCTTGCAGCGGGTACCTTAATAGTGGGAGTGCCTAAATAATGCCAATTCCATTCAACCGTTTGGGGCACTTTTGACGGCGCAGTGATTGTAAAAGCCTTGTCTTGATTCCAGAATGTGAACGGATCATATTCAAATTCGCTGATTGAAGATGCAATGTAGATTGATTCCACTCCTGAGCACTGTTGAAAAGCACCACGACCAACAAACTCCATACCCTCCGGAAGAGAAATGGTCTTGAGAGACTCACACTCCCGGAATGCCTGAGCACCAATGGACTTGAGATTAGCGGGCCAATGGAAATCATTCAGTTTAGAGCAGAGTGCAAAAGCATTGTCACCAATCGTAGTGACATTGTCAGACATTCTGATGTATTCGAGATTACTGCATAAATAGAATGCATTATCATCAATGATTTCTACGCTTGCAGGCAATGTGACCTCTGTCACATTTTGATTTTCTGAGTATAGACCGGTAGGAACTTTCCTCACCTTATCGCCTAAGATAATCTTTTCTACCTTCGGGAACTTCAAATATTCATATTCGGCATCAATTGCATTATACTCTAAATACCACAAAGCGTCGCAATAACTGAAAATATCGTAACCAATATATTCAAGATTCTCAGGGAGGACAGCGCGAGCGAGGCTTTTGCAATATGCGAAAGCTCCATCTTTGATTTGCTTGACATTAGACATGTCGGGAGTTTTCTTCAGTCCTGTCATGCTAAAGGCATTATTGCCGATAACCTCAACAGATGCCGGAAGAATAACTTCTTCAATCTCAGAAGAATTCCAGCTACTAAATGCACCATCGGCAATCGATTTGGTACCCTCCTTTACAGTAAATGAGGCGCGCGGTTGGTCGATAGTATAAGCTATTTTCCCTACATACTTAATACCTCCTTCAGGTTCGATTTTATCTACAATTTTTTTCGGAAGCGCCTCAGCCTCAAGTTCTTCCATAGAAGACGGGAAATTCATCTCCTCTACGCCTTCGCCGAAAGCATTCTTGCCAATGTAACGGACACCTTCGCCTAAAACTACAGTTTTTAGGGAATTCTCGCCGAGACGGGAGTCATAGCAAGCAAATGCAGTTGCCGGTATAGTGTCTGGAGGATTGGGAAGATCCAATCTCTTTAGGGGTGTCCCTGCAAAGGCACCCTCTCCGATAAATGAAGGAGAGCCAAATTTTATTGAAGAAATCTTGGTACCTTTGAAAGAACCAGCACCAAATTCCTTGATTTTAGAAAAGTCGACGGCACCTCTCAGGTCGGAAGCATAGAAAGCATTTTCTCCTACTTTAACAACATTCGAAAGATCTATATTATTAAAAGACTGACAATAATAGAAAGCAGAATTTTCTATTTCTGTCAACTTCCCATTATGCTTAACCTGAACAAGAGAGGGACACTCAGTAAAAGCAGATGATCCGAGCGATGTCAGGAAATCCGGGAGTACAACAAGTTCGATTTTCTGATGTCTTGCAAATAAACCGGCAAGATTATTACTATAGTAAATGTAAGTTGCTTTTCCGAGTCCGTTATTACCCCCTTCCATTTTATTAGTTTCTGACAGACGATAATACACAGTAGTCACAGTACCCATGCCCCCTTCCGGCGCATAGACCAAAGTCTTATAAACGGAGTCGTCATAGTCGAAAGTAATATCGGAGAGATTGAGGTATGTCAAGCCTCCCATTCTACCTGAACCGGAGTTAATATAAGCCAAATCTTCACCATTGATTTTGCCATGGATCACCAAACCGTTGATTTCGTCGGCATCAATGTCAAGTATCTTATTCTTGAGATTGCCGGGTTTGTCGACGGTGATCTCAAAAGTAGCATCGGGAATTGTAGCTACGGAAGCTCCTTGGATTTCGTATGTCTGAGCAGGATCAGCCCAAAGGAGACCATTGCCATAAATTGTCGCAACCTGCACAGTTGTCGTCTTATCTATATTAAGAGGAGAAGTCCATCTGGGTGAATTACGATTTGGCTTGGTGCCATCGAGGGTATAGACAGCATAATTATGGCTGCCGTCGTCACCAAATCCGGTAGACCTCATATCAGGAGTGATATTCAGTTCGAATGCGTCATAATAGATGCCGGGAGCTGGATTATAACCGGCTAATGGCTTACCATCCGTCCAAAAATTCTTTTCTCCATAACCGATATAGATTGCCCTGATAATCAGCGGACCATCGGCATGAAGAGTAAGTTTGGTATCAGGAGATACACCATATATAAAAGGAGCTCCATTCATCGTGGCTTTCATATCGAATTTGGAAGTGCAAAGCTCACCATTTTCAATTGTCATATGATATTCGCCGGCAATATGCATCTTCTTTTCATATTCTTCAATATCGAAATTCGGATCATCAGGATTCGGATCGAACTGCCATGGAGCGGCATCGATTTCAAACACAGCATTCCCCATTAAGTCTTTTACAGTGGGGAAAGAGATTGAAGAGCCTTCTGAGAGATATAGGCAATTTTCTCCGGCATAAACATCTTTTAGAGTCCAACCTGTCGGATTGTCAAATTTTGACATATCTGCAGGAATCAATTGATTGGATGATTCATTGACGTTAGCGAAAGTTTCAGAAAACAAGGTCTCACCCACTTGATTTTGGGCTTGCACTTGCAGTAAAGACAGTAGTGCAATAAAGACAAGATAAAGTTTTACTTTCATATTGTTACTATTAGGTTATTACTTATGGTGATCGGCATAACAAAGGAGTCCACCTCATCAGATGCAAAATTAATTATAAAAGGGAGTGATGTCAATTACGGAAATCAGTGATTTTGCATCAAATTCAGGGATAAATGGATGGAATTTGCTTAAAAAAACTTAAGTCTATGAGTGAGGGAGAAGCTTAAAGGCGCATGCAGAGCATGCTTGCTACTCAATTTGCTTTTGGGGCTACTGAATCGAGCCAAAGGCTCTCACACCTTAACAAACATATACTTTTGGCGCGGGATTTTTGGAGGAATCAGCATTTGCGACATTGAAAAATCAGCATTTGAAGCATTGGGGAATCAGCATTTGGAGCATTGTGAAATCATATTTTGCTGATTATCCAACATTTTCATGAAAAAAATTTTTTTATCTTCAATAAATAAAGTATCTTTGCAATACAATAACCTAACATCTATATGAGCACTCGAATTTTTACTACTATTTTTGCGGTATGGATCTCCTTAAGTGGCCTTTCTTTGACTGCCAAACAAAGCGTTCCGGAAGTGAAGTGGGATGCGCAAAGCCTTATCATCGACGGGGAGCGCGTCGCCCCAGTGATGGGAGAAATACATTATAGCCGTCTGCCTGAAAATGAATGGCGTTCGTCGGTGAAGAAAATGAAAGAAGGTGGTGTGACAATCATTGCCACCTACGTATTCTGGAACCATATAGAGCAAAATGAAAACCAATTCAATTGGAGTGGACAGAGGAATCTAAGAAAGTTTCTTGAAATATGCAAGGAAGAAGGTATGCCGGTCATCCTTCGTGTAGGTCCGTTCTGCCATGGGGAAGCCAGAAACGGAGGTATTCCGGATTGGATTTTCGAGAAAGGTATCAAATCGAGGTCAGAATCTCCGGAATTTCTTGAAGCAGTGGAAAAGCTTTATCGCCAAATCTTCACCCAAGTGCAAGGGCTGCAGTGGAAAGATGGCGGACCGGTGATGGCTTGCCAGTTTGACAACGAGTTTCGAGGCAATGGCTCCTACCTTATGAAACTAAAGGGCATAGCCAATGAGATAGGTTTTCAACTTCCATTCTATACACGCACGGGATGGCCTGAACTAAAGACTCCTGTTCCCTACGGGGAGATGATACCTCTCTACGGTGATTATGCCGATGGATTTTGGGAACGCTCTATTAAACCAACTTCAGGCAACTATTACAAGGCATTTAACTTCAAGGGGTTCAGAAGCAGCACAGCCATTGCAAGCGAGCAATTGAAAGATCAGAAGGAGAAACTGACAGAAGGAGATGAACTCTACCCCTACTTCACTTGCGAACTCGGAGGAGGGATGATGGGAGCTTACCACCGTCGCCCCTGGATATATCCGGAGGATGCATATTCCTTGGCGGTAGTGAAACTTGGGAGTGGCAGCAACCTGCTTGGCTACTATATGTATCATGGTGGCACGAATCCGGAAAGCGACATTTATCTCAACGAGACGCAGCGTACACCCGCGACCAACTATAATGACCTTCCTGTGAAAAACTATGACTTCCAAGCTCCCCTCGGAGAATTCGGTCAGCCGTATCCTCATTACTATACCCTCAGGAAACTGCATCTCTTCTTGAAGAGCTACGGCAACATACTTGCCCCAATGGAAGCCTTTTTCCCTATGCCACAAGATATCGAAAAGGGGGATGACAAGCATCTCAGATGGTCTTACCGATCGAACGGTGACAGCGGGTTTGTCTTCATCAACAATTATGAGCGTCTGCAGCATCTTTCAGACAAAAAGGGCATCCGCTTTGACGTATGCGGGGTGAAATTCCCGTCAAAACCAATCACAATCCCGGCCGGAACCACCTGTATCTTTCCTGTAAACATTGATGGTATAAAATATGCCACAGCACAACTTATCTGCAAACGGAACGGGAACATCTATCTCGAGCAGATTCCCGGCATCAACACAGAAATTGCCATCGGCAACAAAGTGCTGAAGAATCTGAAAGCTTATGGTTTTGAAAAACCTGTCTATAAAAACATATACTTGCTTGCTCCTGACCAGGCATCGCATATCTTCCTTCCGGAAATGAAAAAGATAGAAGTCCCTGCTGAGAAACCGACAATTAAAAAAATAACCGATGCCGGATCTCCCCGCAAAATTACAATAGGCATAAATAAGGTTGCTGAAGAGCCATCAGATTCTGATTTTGAAACGGCGGCTGTGTATGAGATATGCAACCTTCCGGCGCCAGATAAGAGAAGCGACCTGCTACTGCAAATCAATTATCGCGGTGATGTAGCAAGGCTATATTGCGATGGGAAACTCATAGCAGACAATTTCTATAACGGGCGACCGATGCTCTACGGTCTTTGGCGTCTGCCTGAAAATGCAAAAAAGCTTGAACTCAGGATTCTACCATTGCAACCTGACATGCCGGTCTATTTCCCTGAGGAAGCTGACACTACACCGGGAGAAGAAGTAAAAGAAATAAAGATATTACCCGCGAATATATGAAATCAAGAATATTACCTATAGCCCTGCTGTATGCGTCATTTGCATTCGGGGCTTCATACAACAAAATTGACCTTTCCGGTACATGGAATTTCGGATATGGGGAAGCACCGGTCTACAATGATATAATCACACTTCCCGGATCGATGCTGACTAATGGGAAGGGAAATGATGTGGACACCAATACAAAATGGACAGGTTCGCTCTACGACATGTCGTATTACTACAGCGACCTTTACAAGCCGTATCGGGAAGCGGGCAACATCAAGTTTCCATTCTTCCTTACGCCGGATAAAGAATATGTAGGGAATGCCTACTACTCTAAAACTGTCAAGATTCCTGCTGATTGGAAAGGGAAACGCGTGGTGCTATATCTGGAGCGTCCCCATATCGAGACTACGCTCAGCGTCAATGGCCGAGAGGCTGGACATCAGATGTCGCTGTCAACTCCTCACGAGTATGATATAACAGATTTTGTCAAGCCCGGGACAGACAATCTCATAGAAATCAAAATCTACAATGGAATTGAGAATGTATGCGTAGGTCAGGATTCGCATAGTGTCACTGACCAGACACAAGGAAACTGGAACGGCATTTCCGGAGAAATGTATCTGAAGGCAACACCTAAGAATTCCTATATCAAGAATATACGAGTATATCCGGATGTGGCGGGAAAGAAAGCTGACATCAAGGTGATAAAGGGAGGAGATGCGAAAAAAATCAAAAAAGTCAATGCACGGGTCGTTTCTGATGATGGAGCTGAAGTATTTAATCTTCGCAAATGGAGTCTTAGCGGAGACACCCTGACATTCACGGTAGATTTTGGCGACCGCATGAAAACGTGGGACGAGTTTAACACGCCTCTCTACAATGTGACCGTAAATTTTGGAGACGACACTGCTACAACATCCTTTGGAATGCGTGACATTTCAGTAGCCGGAAGAGACATATTGATTAATGGGAGACCAATGTATGTCAGAGGTACGGTGGAAAACTGCTGTTTCCCTCTTACAGGTTATGCTCCTACTGATGAAGAGTCTTGGGCTGAGGTATTTGCCAAATGCAAGGAATATGGCATCAACATGATGCGTTTCCATAGTTATTGCCCTCCAGAGGCAGCGTTTGCTGCTGCTGACAAGGCCGGCATATATCTTCAGCCGGAAGGACCGTCGTGGCCTAATCATGGAGTGAAACTGCGTAGCGGAATGGCAATCGACCAGTATCTGATTGATGAGGGTAAGGCCATCATTGACCGTTATGGAAATCATCCATCGTTTGTAATGATGGCGGCCGGCAATGAACCTGCAGGCAACTGGGTGCCTTACACTGACATGTGGGTGGCCACTATGAAGGAATATGACCCTACGAAGATATATTGCGGTGCATCCGTAGGCGGCGGTTGGGCATGGGATGGCGGCAGCGAATACCATGTGAAAGGTGGTGGCCGCGGTCTCGAATGGAAAAATCATATGCCTTCGAGCGATGATGACTATTCTAAAGACATTGCATTTCCGCGCAACTTCAAGCCAACAGAGCTGCTACCTGAAAACAACTCCCCTATTCTCGCACATGAACAAGGGCAATGGTGTGCATTTCCGGATTTAGAGGAGACTTCGCAATATACAGGTCCTTACAAGGCTAAGAATTTTGAAATATTCCGCGACCTGCTGGAGAAAAACGGTATGAAGGGAATGGACCGGAAATTCCTTATGTCGAGCGGCCGACTCCAGACCCTTTGCTATAAATATGAAATAGAACGCAACCTCCGCACTCCGGATTACACCGGATTTCAACTCCTTGCTCTTAACGACTACAGCGGACAGGGAACGGCACTCGAGGGAGTGCTCAATGTGTTCTGGAAGGAGAAAGGATATGTCGACGGAGAGCAATGGAGAGAATTCTGCAGTCCGGTAGTGCCTCTTGCAAAATTTCCGAAGTTTATATTTACGGATACAGACTCTGTCAGAATTCCCGTGGAGATCTACAATGCTTCGGATAGTGACTTAGGGGATATTAAGGTGTCCTATACCGTGACAGATACCTATGGGAGTCCGATTGCCGTAGGCATATTTGGCAATACGCAAATATCCATGGGCAAGAATAATCCGGCCGGGAAAATCCTGCTGCCGATACAGAAAGTGAAAACGCCAATGAAATACAAGCTTTCTGTAAAAGTCGGAGATAAGGGGCACAACAGTTGGGAATATTGGGTGTATCCTGAAGAAACGGTGCTTGATGTGCCTAAGAATGTGTACGTGACAGATACTCTCAATGCTAAAGCTCTGGATATTTTAGAGAAAGGAGGGAATGTATTGCTGACGGCCGCCGGGAAGGTGACTCTTGGAAAGGATATAGTGCAGAATTATATGCCTGTGTTCTGGAATACAAGCTGGTTTAAGATGAGGCCTCCACACACTACGGGAGCTTATATCGACACCACTCACCCACTCTTTGCGCACGGATTTCCGACTGATGACTGGAGCAACCTCAATTGGTGGGAATTGCTCAACAAGGCGCAGGTGATGAATCTGCTTGAGCTGCCGGCTGAGTATCAATCACCCATCCAGCCAATCGACACATGGCATCTGAGCAGGAAACTTGGCATGGTAGTGGAAGCGAATGTATTGAATGGCAAGCTTTTCATGACTACAATGGATCTGAATAAGGATCTTGACAAGAGAGTAGTGGCAAAACGTATGCGCAACGCCATATTAGACTATATGGCAAGTGAGGATTTCAAGCCATCTATAACTCTGACACCGGAGACCATCACAGATTTCTTTACAAAAGAGACAGCTCCGGTAGAGATGTACACCAACGAGACTCCGGATGAATTGAAGCCAAAGCTGAAATAACCGAAATCAAAAAAGTTAAGAGCCCGTCTCAAATTTGAGGTGGGCTCTTGAGTTTATTATTGTTTTTGCTTTACGGCAAAACGGTCGCCGGTTCGCTCCACTATATTCTTAAGGTATTCTTCATTATAGGAAACTTGATGTGGCGAAACGATTTTGCCGTGGGGGGTGGTTATGAAGCGCCCTTCGTCATCCTGCTTTTTCACATTTCCGTCCATGAACTTCACAAGCAGATATTGAGCAAGATCGCGATAAGTGTCGGTGGCTTCTTTTGCTATGGCAGACCCTTCTTTGGTAGCTGCGCGAGAGACCCCGTCGATGTCGCCATTACGATACATCTCCATCATCTTTTCCTCCACTTCCGGACGCGAGGATATGTAATTGCTTTCGAGAGCATTCTGCACTTTGCGGATATCAGGGATCATCTTACTATAGCCGGCATATGCTTGATTGGCCACCCAGTTGTTGATCCAAAAATTAGAGTCCATAGAAAATTCTGTCATAGAACCCTCTCCTTCCCTCACTTGCAAGGGGGCCTCTGTCATGGAGCAGTAGAATGGCATATACACCGTAGTGTTAGCATCATCGGTGCCAAACCATATTACGCCTCCAATCGGATCAGGAAGATCGCTGCGGCTCTGGGAAATGAAGCTCCAGGCCGTCTGCATTGTGGCAGTGGGACGTTCGTGAGTATATTTTTTCCCATCCACTTCATATTTCATAGGGCGGAAACGTACGGGGGCATTGAAGGGTCCGGCACCAGGATCTTCTGTCATTGCAAAAGGGGTATCCTCATAATGATCGCGCATACGCTCCTGCAGTTCCTGCAACGATACTTTATGGTTTGGCACTATCCACATTGGCATCGGCTCTTCGCTGTTGCCCGTGACCCATTCAAACCATGCTTTATCTTCCTCGGGAGAAGCAAAGCGTCGCAGAAAACTCCAGACTCGTGCATCGCAACTGCGGCGTTTGGAGTAGGCATGTGTGTCGAAAGCATCGGCAAAGGAAAAGTCTTCATCTTTACCGCTGAAATACCCCCGGCGACGAGCAAAGGGAATCAGGTCTTTGGCATACATGACGTTTTCCTTATCCTTCAGATTGACCTTGCGGATGCGGGGTTCGTTGGCATGAGCGGTGATGGCATCATCTGGGATGCGGACGGCTATCCAGACTGCACCTTTTTCGGCTCCTTTGCCTATCATTTCCATCATCCAAGCCTCGTTCTTATCGGCGATTGAGAATGTTTCGCCTGTGCTGGCATAACCGTAAGTTTCGGCAAGGTTGGTCATAATTTTAATGGCATCGCGTGCTGATTCAGCTCGCTCCAGTGCTATATAAATCAGGGAGCCATAATCAATAAGATTATTGCCGGTGGTATCTTCCAATTCCGCATGTCCGGTCCATGTGGTCTCACCGATTACGACTTGATTCTCATTCATGTTCCCCACTACATTGAAAGTGCGGGATGCCTGAGGGATCCACCCTCTGGGTTCGTTGGAGCCCCAATCTATTATCTGACGTTTAGCATCCCGGGGATAGGTGCGTGCCGGGCTATGATGAAGTTCTCCGTAACGGGTGTGGGAATCATCTGAGTATGTCACCATCACCGACCCGTCGGCACTTGCTTTTTTACCGACAATAAAATTGGTGCAAGCGAGCGAATCGCTTGCAAAGGAAGCAACGACCGCTGCAGCCGCTATGGCAGCCCCACGTAAGAAATATCTACGACTCATATCAGGATTTAACAAATTTTAAGTCCGGTAAAAATTTAGTGGCAAATGCCTCATTATTTTTACCACAAAATTAATAAAATTTTAATTTTCATACAAATAATCTTATTAATTTTTTAGGCAGCCGATTGGGACTACGAGGACTCCGTCTGTACGTCGATATGCGTAGTCGCCGACGGCAGTCAAGACCATCTCAAAAGAAGGGGCTTTCATTTTGGTTGTGTCTATACGGTTTCTAAGCTCTATGAGATTAGCAGCTCCTTCATTTATAAGTTTATCTCCTCCCAACTTTATTTCGATAAGACCATAACTTCCATTTCGGAGATGCACTACCGCATCACACTCCAACCCAGTCTTGTCTCTGAAATGATATACTTTTCCATCAAGAGGCTGAGAATAGACCCTTAGATCTCTGACACATAGACATTCAAAAATAAATCCGAAAGTATTCAGGTCGTTTATAAGATCATCCGGTCCAACGCCCAAAGCAGCGCAGGCTATGGAGGGATCGACATAATATCGGGTATCAAGCGTACGTATAGCCGACTTACTTCTAAGGTTCGGACTCCATGCCGGCATGTCTTCTATCACAAAAATACTTTTCAGAGCATTGATGTAAGAATAGATAGTCTTGTCACTTATATCAATCGTATCGTTGTCCTTTATATCTTGCAGAATAGTATTTGCACTTGCTTGTGTGCCTTGATGCCTTGCATAGGATCTCATTATCCTACGTGTACGTTGCTCATCGCGCTCTACATTGTCCACACGGGATATGTCAGTACGCACTATAGCCTCGTAATAATTGATAGCCTGCCGCAATGAAGATTTGGATAAACCTTTATCTACAGCCTTAGGCCATCCCCCCCTACATGCCAAAAATGCAATATCTGAAAGATTATGTCGATTTGTTCCTCTCACCGATCCAATGGGATTGGAAAAGAGGTCGCTGAGGCTTACCTCGCCGGTAGAGTCGGATGACTCCCATAATGTCATAGGCCGCATGGTTAACCACGACACCCTTCCCGCGCCACTATGTTTCATTTCCATCTTTTCCTTTGGAGGAGGAACAGCTGACCCTGTCAATATGAACTGCCCATCACTTCTTCGATGATCAACTTCGAATCTAACGGCATCCCATATTTTTGTGGCTATCTGCCACTCATCGATCAATCTTGGGGTTGGACCATCCAAAATAAAACTTATGTCAGTATCAACCATTTGCAGATACTGATTACGTCTTAATGGATCATCCATATAAATTACACTATTAGCTGCCTGCTCTGCAGAAGAGGTCTTACCACATGCTTTTGCCCCTTCAAGAAGAACCGCACCCATGGCATCTAATTCATCTTTTAGTATACTATCTATTATTCGCGAACGATATGCTTCCATAATCAACCTATTTTTCTTTATAACAATATTTAAAGGGTAATTGTTTCCGTACTTGGCGCGTTTTCGATTCCGTACTTGGCGCTTTTTCGCTTCCGTACTTGGCGCGTTTTCGCTTCCGTACTTGGTACGGTTTTGCTTCCGTACTTGGCGCGTTTTTACTTCCGTACTTGGCGCGTTTTTACTTCCGTACTTGGCGCGTTTTCGCTTCCGTACTTGGCGCGTTTTCGCTTCCGTACTTGGCGCGTTTTCGCTTCCGTAC
>CAYNPB010000008.1:0-14040 GCA_964399005.1 uncultured Sangeribacter sp. | reverse complement strand
TTGGCGCGGTTTTACTTCCGTACTTGGCGCGGTTTTACTTCCGTACTTGGCGCGTTTTTACTTCCGTACTTGGCGCGTTTTTGCTTCCGTACTTGGCGCGTTTTCACTTCCGTACTTGGCGCGGTTTTACTTCCGTACTTGGCGCGTTTTCGCTTCCGTACTTGGCACAAAAAAGAATTGCGAATCGACATATGCGAATCGCAATTCTTCTTTACATAAGTCAATTATGCATTGTGCATTATGAATTATGCATTATGCATTAAGCATCGTGCATTAAGTATCATTGTTCGTAGATCATTTCGACGTGGCCTATGGCAAGATCGGCGCTTAGGAGGAGGGGGATTCGGGTACTTTGAGCCACCTGTGCGTAAACAGGATAGCCGCTTGAAGCCCCTTGATACGTGTATTCGAAAGACACCGCATATGAAGGAGTGCCATTATAATTCGATTCGCCATTGTATGTCACAGTGACCGATTGAGCATATCC
This sequence comes from uncultured Sangeribacter sp., assembly GCA_964399005.1. Lineage (GTDB taxonomy): Bacteria > Bacteroidota > Bacteroidia > Bacteroidales > Muribaculaceae > Lepagella. Next base: position 13,553 of record CAYNPB010000008.1, on the reverse strand, counting down.
TCCATTGATAGGAATTGTAATCTGTTGACCTTGCGACATGCTTGCGAAGTCAATTTCATGGAAGTAATAGAACATTCCGAGCATATCTGCAGTGACTGTGACTGCCTCCATGGTATTGGCATCGGCATCAAGATCGCCTTGGCCTGCAATATTCTTATAGTTGGCAGGATTTGACGCCACAAAACCGTCGGAACGGTATTCCATAACCTTGGGCTTCAGATACCAACCGTTTTCGTAGTCGACACTCTCACGGCTATAGGGAGCGCCTGGAGTCATGGTGGCATTCAGAGTGTCGCTGACACAAAAGATTCGACCTTCCCAGGGGATAGTGTTGCCGTCGAGGGTAGCATTAAAACGATCACCTTGCGAAGAAAGAGTCACCTTTCCATGACCGATGTTTACGTCGACCAATCCCCAGTGGTAATGTACATTATATGGGAGTTCCTGATAAGGAATTTGCACCTGAGCCATTCCCGTAAGAGCCGCCACAAAAGCGAAAAGCAGCAGAATCGTCTTTTTCATAGTAGATGGATTTAAATTGTTACAATCAGAGCGTTATTTCTATCATTTAAGATTCATTTATCATAAAAACAAACCACGCGAACAAAGGTTGAGAAAGACAAGGATATAGTAGAGACACAGGGACAATCGGGAGGAAATATGCATATATGTGCTGGTCGTATGGTATATGCAACGAATATATAAAGAAATGCGCTGATTTTAATATTTGAAGCTACCGAAAATTACGAATTATAAATCTTCAGGAAAGGGAATCAGAAACGTATTGATTAACTTTGCAATCGGAAAATAACAACTTCAACCAAATTAATTACCATGAAGCGAGTATTACTATTTTTGCTCCTGACATTGATCTGCACCACCCTACCGGCGCAGGAACGTCGACCTATCGACAACAATCACCCGTTATGGCTTGTCCATATCGACGTATGGAACTCTGCAGACCCTCAGAAAATCATCGACCTTATTCCTGAGGAAATCAAACCCTACGTATGTATGAATCTGTCGCTCTCGTGCCAGTATGACCAAGACACCAATATGTACAGGATGCCACGCTATGCGGTGCGCACCTACAAATCATGGGCATCAGTATGCCAGCACAACGGCCTCTGGTTCACCTGCCAGCCGGCAAGTGGAGGACACACTCACATTCAGGATTACGACCTTGAGACATTTGAATATTTCTTCAAGACATATCCCAATTTCCTTGGATGGAACTATGCCGAGCAATTCTGGGGTTTTGACAATCCGGGCGACAAGAGCAGCAGCTCCCAGCAAACACGCATAGAGCTTTTCGCCAAACTTGTGGAAATGTCGCATAAATATGGTGGATTCCTTACCGTAAGTTTCTGCGGAAATATCTGGAGTCATCCTCTCAATCCATTAGGAATGATGAAGCGCAACAAGGCTCTTTATGAGGCCTGCCAGAAGTATCCGGAAGCTATCCTTTGGCTTTATAAGTACACTACAAGCAGTTGCTTCTACAATAATGAGAGTGTCACTTGGGGACCTTTCGTTGCCGGACTTGCCAATAATTATGGAGTACGCTACGACAATTGCGGCTGGAACGGAGCTCTCAGTGATTTATTTGGAGAAAATAACAAGAAGCCATATCCCGGAGCAGCCGGCATCGGAACCGTAATGGAACAGACTTGTGTCAATGGTGGCGCAGTATGGGATGGTCCGGAACTTATCTGGACTGAGGATTTCAAGAATCTCAGCACAACCCTTGTAGATGGTTACCTCCGTCGCAACTGGGGAACCTTCCCCAACTTCGATGGCATATGGATCGACATGTTCAGGAAGATCATTGACGGCTCGATGTATATTCCAAGCAGAAAGGAAGTGGTAGAAAGAACTAAAGTTGCAATCATCAACGACATCCAAACCGGCAACGACGAGCAAAAATATGCCGCTTGGGACAATTTATATGACGGACTCTACAAACAGGAGGATCCATTCAATAAGAACAACGGAACATGGATGGACAATTACTTATATTTGAAAAAGACCGGTCGATATGGAACAATCCCTGTGCTCAATGGCCTTTGCGACGATCTGGCAAAGCAGATACCGGTACAGGTAAATAAATCGGAAAGAAACACGCGATGGCCATCCATCAGCAAGAAAGTTGAGGAATTTGATGCGCAGTATCCGGAGATTTCGAAGGGTGATCTGTTCGTAAATCGCCTACGCAATCAGCTCGTCACCTACACTCCCTATTCCAATATAAATGGGAAAAAGTCGGCAACTGCAAGAATACCTCTTCAGTATAACACTTGCGACACACTGGAATTGAAATATGACGTGTTGTCGTCAGGAGTGATCCGCGAATATGAAGATCACATTGATTTCTATCTGAACAACTTCCGCAACGACACCACCACTCTGAGAGAGGATGTGATCAGAATAGAGGGGCTGAATGCCAAGCCGGCATATACTATTAAGAAACATGAATCCTATCAGACACTTAAATCTTATGAAGCTTCCGTAAAGGATGAATATAATGAAGCGGATAAGAGCTATACGCTCCATGTGACCCACCTCGGACCTCTTGATCTAAGTGTAACTTGCAAGGGAGATGCTGACCGCAGCGCAATGACGGATGCCATACCGGCTGATTATGCTGTGTCTACACCGAAGCAACCCGAACCATTCAAGGGAACGGTAATCATCGAGGCCGAAAACATGGACTACAGGAGTGTCGGAAACCTTGCATTGACACATTCAGGCTGGTGGGCTCCCGATTATAAGGAATTTGCCGGAATGGGATATGTAGAGATGGGTGTCAACAAAAAGGCTACTCTGCGCCACCAACTCAAACTGCAGGAAGCCGGGGAATATGATATCCTGATACGTTATTGCAACACTTCAGCAGATGCTGAAATGGAAGTATCGGTCAATGGCGAAGTACGCACCATCACAATCCCGAAAGCGGTCAAAAATGATTGGAAGAAAGCGAAGGTAAGTGCTTCCTTAAAAGCCGGTGAAAATACCTTTATCATCACCAACACTTCGGGAGTAGGACCAACTATCGACCAAATCCTTTATGTACCCAAAGGAACGCCCGATGAGGAATTCCTCGTGACGATCTTGGAATCTGAAAATGGAAAAGTTGAAGCAAACGTAAGTGAAGCCGCTGAGGGACAGAAAGTGACTCTGACCGTATATCCGGAAGAAGGATATTCGCTTAAGGAACTGAAACTCGTCAACTCCATCTTCTATTCAATGTCTGCCACTATCGCTATAGGAGATTCCGGTGAAATCACTTTCACCATGCCTGATGAGAATGTGACTATCCAACCCGTCTTTGTAGACACATCTTCCGTATATAAGCTCAACTTTACCGACGTGGCATATGGAACTTTGCCTGAGGGTTGGCAATGTGTGCAAGAAAACAATGAAGTGCACAAATATCCGGACACTTATGGTTCAGGAGCACGCACATTCAAAGACTTCACAGGATTCCAGGGTAAAGGACTCTATTGGAGAAACAACCGGGCAGAATATGGAACTCAGAGCGACTACCGCTTAAGCCTCACGCCGGGCGACTACAAGCTGACATTCTCAATGGCTGCTTGGAAAGAGAGCCCAAGCTATAAGGTCGTGATAAGAAATGCTGCTTCTAACGATATCGTTTCCGAGTCTCAGGTGTTCACGACCAAGGTCAATGCGAATGGAGATATGGCTGCTGATCTTTCTGACACAGAACAAAATGAGTTTAAATTCACTGTTCCTGAAAAGGGGAACTATATTCTCCAATTCGTAGATCAAACTTCCACTGGCGGCTACCATGAATTCCTTCTCTTGGCATGCAGACTGACAGAGGCAGAAAATACTGCTGTAGACCAAGTGAATTCAGCATCACGTATGCCGGCGGGAATCTATTCTCCACAAGGCATTAAGATCAGTTCGATGCAGTCGGGAATCAATATTGTAATTGATGCAGACGGAACTGTACGCAAGATTATGGTTAAGTAATAGTTATTATAAATTTAGTGGAATGGGGCGCATTAAAGGTGCGCCCTATTTTATTTAATATATTCTTTAGAAAAAGCTCATTTACATTTTCACCGAAAATTTGAGAAATATATAGAATTTTCTGTATATTTATATCTTTTGATATGCATTTTGTTGTTATTTAATATGTAAGATATAATCATCAGCTACTGACATGTCATGAAAAATAAACGACTCATATTGCTCCTTTGTATTGCTTCGGCTTTCCTTTCGGGATTTGCCATTGTGCCTAAAACCGAAACTTCCCATAGATGGATGAGGATTACAGATGTGGAACGCACTGACAGTGCTCTGCGCATAGGAATTAGGCTTCAGCATCTCCCGCATTATTGGGTGAAGCTTGATCCCCACAAGCGATTGGTCGCGACTTCTGACACGACACTTCAATACAAACTTATCGCTACTGAAAATATTGAGCTTAACAAGAAAATCTGGATGCCGGAATCAGGATACCATGAAGGAGTGCTCGTATTCGAAAAAGTGCCTGACAATGTCAAAGTTGTGGATTTGGCAGGGGATGATCTGTCAGATGTCGGAAGCTGCATTTATGGAATTCATCTTGATGAACCCTACACACAGCTGACACCACAGATGATTTCACTGTCGGAAATACTTCAAGGAAGTGAGCTACCGAGTGAAACATGGACGGGGCTTGATCCGAAACGCTATTCCGATCTGAGCTTCTATGATGACGAAGGGATGGTAAATTTGCGTGGCCGGATCACCGATTACTCTCCTAAGTTTGGAGTCAGCACATTCTCCGTCACGACTAAGAATGATTTCATAGATGAAGAGAAAGTCAATGTAGGATACATTAGCGAAGACGGCACGTTTGAGATAGACATACCTCTTGCCTACCCACAGTTTGATTACTTCAAACTTGGAGACATCCATAAGGAACTATTACTGATTCCCGGAGATACACTTTCTATCGTGACATGCATGGCTCAAAAAATCGATCCGAAGTCAGGATACTGTCCTGAGTATTTCGGATATGAAGGAGAGGCAAACGAGGCTGTCGTCGTAAATCTGCTTACTGATAGCATTTACAGGAAACATGGGTTGAACTCACTTTACAAAAGATTTAAGGTGGAGGATACGGATTCAATGAAAGAGGATGTCTACAGACAGTCTGAAAAACTTGTTGCATTGCTTGATACTGTAAATGCTGATATAGCTGAAATACTTGCGAATGCACCGATAAGTGTTTTTGCCAAGGATATGGTCAGCACGGCTGCACTCGGGCAGATATACACTCAAATGGAAGAGACGCAGATGGATTTCCGCTTTAAAAAAGGACCTACGTATGAGAAAGGAGAAGACGGAATCCTTACATTTAAGGAAGGCGTGAGTCTTGACGAGATAACGTTGCTGAGGCCATGGATGAAATATAAGGAGCGGATATATAACAATCCTATTATGATATGTCAAGGAAGGATAATTCCAAACAGATGGAAATTTAATTCTCTGTTCAGACCCTCGGGTATGGCAGCTGAGGGAATGGAATCTGTTGAGGGCACAAATGCCTATATTTCTACAGATGATCTTAACCTTCCATATACAAGCGACCTGAATCATCTTGACTCAATAGGACTGGGCAATTGCTTCGCCGCTCAATTAGTGCGCACGGCTTCACTTATTGATAATTTTCATACTACCGACACGCCTTCGAGCAAACGACTTAAGAGGAATAATAAATTGGTGGCAAATTTGATAAAGCATACTGACTATGATCGTCTTAACGAAATAGTGATGTCGGAGTTTAACGACTTTGTGAAAGACGTCTTGATTGCTGAAAATCAGATAGGGGATGCCGTAGATTCAAGCATTGTTATACCGAACTCTCCTGAAGGTGATATTCTTGCCAAGATTATTGAGCCATATAAGGGGAATGTGCTTTTTCTTGATTTCTGGGGTATCGGATGTGGTCCGTGCAGAAGCGGGATGATGAAACAAAAGCCCCTTTTGGAAAAGCTTGCAGACAAACCGTTTAAAGCGCTCTATATAGCCAATGCAGACGATGGAATTGATGCGTGCAAGAAGTGGCTAAGAAAAGAAGAAATTAAGGGTGAGCATATCTTCGTGTCTGGAGATGACTGGGAGCGACTACGCGGGCTATTCAACTTCTCGGGCATTCCTTTTGGAGTACTTATAAATAAAGAAGGGAAAATAGAAAAGACTCATTATCACATCGCCGAAGAAGAGCCCCACCTCACCAAAGTCCTCCAGCAATAAATCCGATCAATGGTGGTCAAAAACTTGGAAAAACGGCATAATTGACCTAAAAAACCTTGGAAAAACGGCATTTTTAACGCTTTTTTCCTTGGAAAAACGGCATTTTTTATTTATTTTTGCATTCAAATTCGTACAAATCAAACAATTATGCAGCTAACAAGAAATCTCACATCATATTTAAATGAATTTTATGATAATCACAAGACGGCTCTTATGCTTACAGGAGCTCGCCAAACGGGAAAGACATACGCAATAAGACAACTTGGGAAACGGTTTAAATCCTTTATTGAAATCAATTTTATAAAAACGCCAGCTGCTATTGATCTATTCAAGAATGTCTATTCGGCTGAGGAGATATTACTTCGATTGACGGCATTTACCAAGCAACCATTATTAAAAGGAGAGACACTAATCTTCTTTGATGAGGTGCAAAAATGTGATGATATTGTCACTGCTATAAAATTTTTGGTGGATGAGGGAAGCTATCGTTATGCACTGAGTGGCTCATTATTGGGAGTGGAGTTGAAAGACCTCAGATCCGTACCTGTTGGGTATTTAAGTATTAAGGAAGTCTTTCCCCTGAATTTTGAAGAATTTCTCCATAATATTGGAGTATCACCAAAAATATTCGAGCATCTAAAAAAGTGTTGGGAAGAAATCATTCCAGTTGATACCGTCATACATGAAAAGCTAATCTCTCTTTTCCGACTATATACGATAGTCGGAGGAATGCCAGCAGCTGTTGAGCGTTATTTATCCACCAACGATTTAAATATAGTTACTGAAACACAGAAAAATATCGTTACTCTCTACCGAAAAGATATTTCACAATATGCGACAAAAGATAAATTAAAAATTAAGGAAATTTTTGATCTTATCCCTTCTGAATTAGATGCAAAGAACAAGCGGTTCATACTGAAACGACTAAATAACCATGCAAAATTCGACAGATACCAAAATGATTTTCTTTGGCTCAGCAATGCTGGAGTGGCAATACCTGTATATAATGTGACAGAACCTCGTTTGCCATTGAAATTGGCAGAAACACGAAACTTATTCAAATTATTTTCAAACGACGTGGGATTGTTAGCAGCACAATATGCTGATGGATTGAGAGTATCAATTCTTTCAGGTAATATTGATGTCAACTTTGGGGCAATTTTTGAAAATGTTGTGGCTCAAGAACTTCTATGCCATGGCATATCACCATATTACTATAACAGTAAGCGTCTGGGGGAGCTTGACTTTGTCATTTCAGGTGAAAATAGTGCAATACCTATTGAAGTGAAATCAGGGAAAGACTATGAACGCCATAATGCTCTTCGCAATGTAATGGAATGTAAGGAATATAGTATAAAAAAGGCCTATGTGCTATGTATGGGAAATCTACATAAGAAAGATTTAGTAGTTTACGCACCAATTTATATGACTATGTTCATCGAAAATTCCACAAAGGAAACGGACATATACAAGATAGATATTTCAGCTTTGCAATAATCACACTCATCAAATTTTGTGAGTGTCTGCAGTCTGCTTTGAATGATTACAATAAATTAGGACTCCCCTTGCTAATGCACGAGGAGTCCTACTATTTCTGGAATTCCTTGATTGAGTTTAATTTTGAGAGAGGAGGTAGGATTTGAAGGAGGGGAAGGTGGAGGGCATGGGGATGGATTGCTTTTGGCCTTTCATGAAGGCCTGTAGGCGTTCGGGGATGGCTATTTCCTTGCCGATGATGCCGGAGACGGTGTCGCGGAATTTTGCCGGATGGGCAGTCTCAAGGAAGAGACCGGTTTCGCCTGGTTTCAGCAGTTGCTTCAATGCCAAATATCCGCATGCACCGTGCGGGTCGAGCACATAGCCGGTCTTCTCATAACATTTCTTCATTGTGTCGGCTATCTCTGCGTCGCTAAAGGTAGTGCCACTGATCAATGAGGCAATCACTTCATGTTTCCCTTCGTAGAGGTCAAGGACACGGGCAAAATTGCTCGGATCGCCTACGTCCATCGCATTTGCAAGAGTCTGCACACTTGCTTTGGGATGATATTCTCCACTCTGAAGATAGTTGTAGAAAATATCGTTGGCATTGTTGGCAGCTATAAACCGCTTGATGGGAAGACCCATACGGTGAGCTATCAATCCGGCTGTGATGTTACCGAAATTGCCACTCGGCACACACACTACTACCTCATCTGCTTTTCCCTGTGCTTTCAACTGTGCATATCCGCTGAAATAATAGAAAGCCTGCGGCAAGAAGCGAGCTACATTGATTGAATTTGCTGAAGTAAGGAGCATCTCCTCATTGAGTTCTTTGTCGAGAAATGCACTCTTCACGAGCCGCTGGCAGTCATCAAAATTGCCATCAACTTCTATCGCAGTGATATTTTTGCCCAGAGTGGTGAACTGGCATTCCTGAATGGGACTGACTTTTCCTTTTGGATACAGAACATAGACATGTATTCCTTCTACCCCGAGGAAACCGTTGGCAACGGCTGAACCTGTGTCGCCACTCGTCGCAACAAGCACATTGACAGTCTTTCCATCAGAATTCTTTCCAATGAAATACTGCAGAAGACGGGCCATGAATCGAGCTCCGACATCCTTAAATGCCAATGTTGGACCATGGAAAAGTTCGAGACTATAGATATCTTTCTCCACCTCAACCACAGGAGTATCAAAAGAGAGGGTATCCCTTACAATCTTTTCAAGTGCTTTAGGCTCGATATCCTCGCCAAAGAAAGCCTCAGCGACTTTCACGGCTATGTCTTGAAGTGAATACTTATCGATATTCTCAAAAAATGAATCGGGCAACTTTTCTATCCTTTCAGGCATAAAGAGACCTCGGTCGGCTGCCAAACCTTTGACTACAGCCTCGCTGAGAGTCACTTCCGGAACTGTATGATTGGTGCTGTAATATTTCATAAGTACTTAATTAATGCATAATTCATAATGCATAATTCATAATTTTTTGTCACCGGCGTTTCGGTAGACTATTATCATTGAAGATGTTAAACTTATTTACGAATTCAAAAATCTATAACAAAGACTAAAAATATCATTTATTTGACTATTATATTTGCATGAAGGCATGCATGAATTCTTCGAGGCGGAGGAGACCGTAGGAACCTTTGGCACACGTGGCTTCAGAATAGGAAGTGACGCAGTCCGGAGCTATTCCCTTATGCCATATGGTGAACGGTACCGGTTCCCCTTTATGCACACGCAGCTCTACAGGAGTGGCATGGTCGGGAAGGAGGGCGATTGCCACCGGTTCTTCCCACTTCTCCACCTCTTCGAGTATCGGGGCTACTATCCTGTGGTCAAGATTCTCAACGGTCTTCACCTTAAGATCAACGTCGCCGTCATGTCCGGCTTCGTCGGAAGCCTCGACATGCAAGAATACAAAATCGGAATCCTTAAGAGCATCAATGGCTGCCTTGGCCTTCCCTTCATAATTAGTGTCGGCAAGCCCGGTGGCACCTTCCACATCTACCGGCTTTAGACCGGCATACGTTCCGATGCCCCTTATCAGGTCGACTGCCGTAATCACGACTCCCGACTTTATGGAGGGATACATATCCTGGAGAGTAAGCATAGCCGGACGATAACCTCCACTCCAAGGCCAAATGGAATTGGAAGGACTCTTTCGACCCTTGTTGAATGGATGATCTGCAAGGAGTTTTTGAGAGCGCAGGATAAGATCGTTGATAAGATCAGCCGTAGCTTGCGGAGTCATCCTCCCCTCCTCTATCGGAGCGTCGGCCATAGGCCTAACGAGCAAAGGTTTCCAATCCTCCCCGGGATGATCGTGAGGAGGTGCAGTCTCTAAATATTTGCTTCCTCCTTTGATGACGAGGAGATGGCGATACTGAATGCCGGGGACAAATTTCACCTTATCTGACCCGAGCTTCTTATCAAGAAATTCTATAAGCGCTTTTCCTTCTTCCGAGGAAAGGTGACCTCCATGATGATTCTCAATCTTGCCATCCGCAAGAGTGATGATATTGCAACGCATAGCCAAATCCTCAGGAGCAAGGTCAAAGCCGATACTCGCAGCCTCCAGCGGTCCGCGCCCTTCATATACCTTATTCAAGTCATATCCGAGGATAGCGGTATTAGCCACTTCGCTGCCAGGCATAAAGCCATCAGGGATAGTGACGAGACGTCCTGACCGACCCATCGCAGCAAGACGGTCGAAGGCAGGCGTAGCAGCATACTCGAGAGGAGTTTTTCCTCCGAGACTTGCCACCGGATGGTCGCTCATTCCGTCGCCTAATATAATAAGGTGTTTCATCGGTTGTTTGCTGTAGAAATGATGTTGGCAAATACTCCGGCCGCTGTCACACCCGCTCCTGCTCCATAGCCTTGTATGAGCATCGGATATTTCTTATAGCGTTCCGTAGTGAGCATTACAATATTGTTGGAGCCTTCAAGTCCATAGAAAGGATGAGTGGCATCTACTGCTTCGAGCCCTATGCTCATCTTGCCCATATCCATTCTCGCTACGAATCGCCAACGCTTTCCTTCTTCCTCCAATACTTTACGGCGCTCTTCAAAATCAGAGTCAAGTTCGGGAAGACGGCGCCAAAACTCTTCTATTGGGCCATCAAGCAATTCTTCAGGGATAAACAGATTTTTATCCACTTCCTCCTGCTCAACCTTATAGCCACCTTCACGGGTGAGGATGACAAGTTTGCGGGTCACATCGATACCACTCAGGTCGATGCGTGGATCCGGCTCACTATATCCAAGTTCTTTTGCAAGACGCACTGTCTCTGACAAAGGAATATCTTTTGAAATTGCATTGAAAATATAATTGAGTGTGCCGCTCAATACGGCCTCAATCTTCAGGATGCGATCGCCCGACGAACGAAGGTCGTTGATTGTACCGATGATTGGGAGGCCGGCACCTACATTAGTTTCATATAGGAACTTCACACCTCTGCTCAGAGCTGTCTCTTTCAGGCTCTTATAAATGTCATATTTATTGGATGCAGCCACTTTATTGGCGGCCACGACACTGATGTTGTGCTCAAGGAATGTCTTGTAAAGCTCTGCAATATCTTTCGAAGCGGTGCAGTCGACAAATACACTATTGAATATATTCATGCCGATCACCTCATCGCGCAATCTTGCCGGACTGCTCGGGATGCCGTCGGTCTCCAAGGTTTCCCTATAGTGATGCAGGTCAATGCCTTCACGCGAGAATATTGCCTTTCTGCTTGAAGCAATTCCCACCACATTGAGTTTCAGACGATGAGTCTTCATCAGCTCCTCCTTCTGGGAAGCGATCTGCTCAATAAGCATACCCCCTACGGTGCCAATACCGCAAATGAAGAGGTTAAGCTCCTTGTATTCACTGAGGAAGAATGAGTCGTGGATTACATTGAGTGATTTTCTTAGGAATCGACCATCTACCACGAATGAGATGTTGGTCTCACTGGCTCCTTGCGCACACGCGATGACACTGATACCGCTTCTGCCGAGAGTACCGAAAAGCTTTCCGGCGATGCCGGGAGTATGCTTCATATTCTCACCCACAATTGCGACAGTGGCAAGGCCTGACTCCACGAACATCGGATTCATCGCTCCAGTTGCGATTTCCTTTTCAAACTCACGATTAAGCACATTGACCGCTTCTTCCGCATCGACATCTCTGACACCCACAGAAGTAGAATTTTCAGAAGATGCCTGCGAAACGAGGAAGACAGAAATTCCATTGTCGGCAAGGGCAGAGAAGATACGGCGGTTGACACCAATCACACCTACCATCGAAAGACCTGTTATAGTGATGAGTGAAGTTCCGCTGATGCTTGAAATACCCTTGATCGGTTTGCTGTCGTCTTCGATATGCTCCTTAATAATGGAACCGGCGGCCTCGGGATGGAATGTATTTTTGACAAGGATAGGGATATTCTTTACGCATACGGGATAGATTGTAGGGGGATAGATCACCTTTGCTCCAAAGTTGGAAAGTTCCATTGCCTCCAGGTAAGTGAGGGCATTGATGGTGTATGCAGTAGGAATGACGCGTGGGTCAGCGGTCATGAATCCATCGACATCTGTCCAAATCTCCAGGACTTCTGCATCCAGGGCTGCAGCTATAATAGACGCGGTGTAGTCGCTGCCTCCACGTCCGAGATTTGTCACTTCTCCCGTGTTGGCATCAGTGGAAATAAATCCCGGCACTATGTGGATACCCTCTATGTCATGACCGAATTCATCGATCACGAGCTTGTTGGTGAGCTCCGAGGCAAGAATCATTCGATTATGCTTATTCTCAGTCTTGATGAATTCGCGCGAATCATGGAGTTGGGAACCTTGGATCAGACGAGCGACAATACGGGAGCTGAGACGCTCGCCATAGCTAACTATCAAGGCAAGGGTCTTCTCGCTGATATCCTTAATGAGGGAGAGACCATGATAGATGGAAGCAATTTCAGAAAGAAGAGTGTCAATTTCTTCAATCAGCTGTTCCTGACGGTCGGTTATGATACTACGTATAAGGTCGTGATGACGGCTATACAACTTGTCGAGACCCTCTTTGTAGGCAGGGTCGCCGGCTGTGGCGAGACGGGCTGTATTAAGAAGCAAGTCGGTGACACCTCCAAGTGCACTAACCACAACCACACACGGGACATCTTGCCCCTCAACTATTTTTTTGAGATTCGTGAGGCCCTCATGCGAACCCACGGATGAACCGCCGAATTTCAGTACTTTCATAATCATTATTACCTATAGGTAGCTCACAAAAATTAAACGACATATATTTACGAAGCAGCTGCAATGGGATTGCGAGCCACTTAAAAACGCAAAATTAATCAATTTTATGCTTAAACGCAAATTTATGACTAAAATTTACAGATATTGACTAAATTTTGCATAATAATTCAAATTGCACCGGCAATTCTATACTTCTCCCGACTCTTTAAGACCGAGATAGTGATAGTCTTTTGATTTATCTTCAAAAAACGGTTTTATTCCTTACTTCCAAATTATCAAAGAATCAATCTAACTCTCCAAACACATCCAACAACCTACATTAGATTGTCCACATTTTTAAGAAAAATCGTTGAATATTTGGCAGTTTGGAATTTTTGTATTAATTTTGCGGCATCTTTGGGATAGGTATGCCCTGACCGGATCTGCAGGTCTGCAAGGAAACTACAGGAACTCTCGGTGGCATCGGCCCTAAGACAGAGATTTATTAACCATATTAACAAACTTTTTAATGAGCGAACTTAATGTTCAGACCCCGATCGAAGATTTCGATTGGGAAG
>CAYNPB010000007.1:0-37322 GCA_964399005.1 uncultured Sangeribacter sp. | reverse complement strand
CATTATGAATTATGCATTATGAATTATGCATTATGAATTATGCATTATGCATTATGCATTAATTACTGCGAGGACGTCGCTTTGACGCATGATAAGATATTTCTCGCCTTCAAATTCTATCTCAGTGCCGGCATATTTGCCATAGAGCACTTCGTCGCCTGCTTTGAGGATCATATCCTCTTCCTTTGTGCCGTTGCCGGCAGCAAGCACTTTGCCACGTAGTGGTTTTTCCTTAGCTGAGTCAGGGATAATGATGCCTGACATTGTCACTTCTTCTGCGGCTGTAGGCTGTACGAGCACGCGGTCGCCAAGTGGTTGGATGTTCATTTCTGTTATTAGTTTTATCGGGTTATACTTTTATAATATTATATTAGTGGGTAGGTTTGTCAAAAACCTGTCGCAACAGGAATAGCAAATACCGTGCCAACTTCAATAATAATAACATTAATTTTTATGCCATTGTTTTTGGTGCATGTGTAAGAAATGTTAATCTCGTTGCTTTGCCGATAATGAATGCCCATATATAAAATGGCCTCCGAAAAATCCGGAGGCCGATTTCTTATCACATTCTAAATTTCAATCTATCGTGGGTTCTATCGGTCGGTAATTGCCGCTCAGAAGCATGAATGAGAAGAGACGCAGAAGTCCGTCATAATAGGCATCGAAATATCCATCTTCATATGGCTCATGTTTCGAATCCCAAAGGCGAACTGCAAATTCCTTCGACTTTGGATCAGTTGCTGCCAAGGAGGCGGCTCCCAGTGTGCCCACCAGTCCTACTGAGTGGCGCAATGCTTCATGCTCGCCGGCTTTTAGCACCTTCTCCACTTGACTGCCATCTATCTTATATTGGTCAACAAAAGTGTCGATTCCTTCATTGTAGAAGAAATCCTGAATCCTGTCGGCATAATTACGTTGCCATTCGGCATCTTCTCCACTCCAGGCATAATCGATAGCTATGTTCATAGGCACTCTCCAAGAATCAAATCTAAAGTCATCGCCTATTATGAAGTGGCTTCCGCGAGGAGAGCCATCATAAGCAGTGTAGTCCGGAGTCAGTCCAGTCACGGGATGGGTTGCCTTATGAAGATATTTCCGGCTTTTATCGGCACATGATTTCCAGAAATTGCGTCTACCATCGTTGGCCCATTTTGCCCAAATGTCATAGAATACAGGAATATGGTAGGATGGGTCAGTGTATGTCCCACCCCAAGTGTCAGGAGTGAAAGTGATAAGCTTTTCCTCTATATTAATGAGTGGAGCCGAACGGTCCATGCCCGTTTTCTGCATTGATTTGTTGAGAATGTTTTGGGCCTCAGCCAAGTAGTTGATGCCAGTTTCATTCCCCCAGCGGTTTGAAGCAAAAATGAGGGAGGTGATGAAGTATAATTCACCATCGGAGGCGGATCCGTTTGAGTTTCGGGTGCCGTCGGTCTTGCAGCTCCATGCAAAGTAGCCATCGTTCGGTCCTTCCTGATGTTGCATATGTTTCTTTGTCCAGCGCCAGAGTTTGTCAAAAATGTCCTTTTTGTCTAATTGGACCGCAATCATCATTCCATACGACATTCCTTCAGTGCGCACGTCATGATTTTTCAAATCGCTGATATAGGCAGTGTTGTCGCTGTTTTCGAAATATACCTTGTCGGGGCCATAGAACACTCCTTCAAACACCTCATTGAGTTTCTTGTCAATTTCAGTTTGAGAATATCCAAGATCTTTGAAATAGTTTCTGTAGATACCGGTGGCCAACCCCCCCTTTTCAAGAGGAAGAGCATCAAATCCCAACCAGTCTACTTCAGCTTTATCCCCTTTGGTCATGGTGACAGTTAGATTGGCAACACCTTGTGGAGAATATTGTACCGGAGTTGTTACTGTCTGCCAATCCTTTGAGGGGGAAACGGATACATTGGCAATCACCTTGCCATCGGCATCGCTGATCTTCATAGAGCACCCTTTTCGGCTGAGGACCCTCAGTGATATTTCTTTCACCGGACGATTTCCGAAATCAACACGATCATAGCTCACCCATGCTCCTTTCTTGGAGAATTCAGCCGCCCAACCTTTGAATCTGTCGTTGTTATCGACAAAATTCAGCTCTATTCCTTTAGGACTGATTGCGCTGTAACGGTCAATCTGGATTCGCTTTCTTGCGTCGCTTGTCCCGACACCGCGAAGAGTAGGCTTCACCTTATTAATAGTGCCGTCGGGATTGAAAGTCACTTCATCGATTCTTGCCGAGCGTCGCTTATCCATATCGGGTGAATAATCGTTGTGATGGTAAAAAAGATACCATTGGCCATCTTTCTCTACAAGGGAATGATGATTGGTCCAGCATCCTGTAGGGGATTCGTCCATTATGAGTCCCTTAAATTCAAAAGGACCATAAGGATTGTCTGCCATAGCATATGCGAGCGTCTCTGTCTTGTCTTTTACCCATGGGAAAGTCAGGTAATAGATACCGTTGCGTTTGAATGCGAACGGACCCTCCTTGAAACCTTCCGGCAATCCTTGGATTCTTGTAGGCTCACCGTCAAGCTCAATCATGTTGTCGCAGAGAGGCGCCACAGAGAGTCCCATTCCACTCCAATAGATATAGCTCTTGCCGTCGTCATCAACAAGAACGCATGGGTCGATTCCCATAACCCCCTTTATCGGGCGCGGCATCGGCATGAACGGACCCTCCGGAGCCTCAGCAATGGCAACACCAATGCCGAATCCCCGCTCCATATCCTTTGGCGAGGCAGGGAAATAAAAATAGTATCTTCCATCTTTCTCCACGCAGTCAGGAGCCCACATCGCATAGGAGTCGGGTTTAACCCAAGGAATTTTATTTTGTGTCAAGATCACTCCATGGTCTGTCCAGTCTACAAGATTATCAGATGAAAACACGTGATAGTCAGCCATGCAAAACCACTCCTTTAGCTCCTCTATAGGGCTGTCAATATCATGGGAAGGGTAGAGGTACATTCTTCCGTTGAAAACCCTTGCTGTAGGATCGGCTGTATATTGGTCGTGAATAATGGGATTCTGCGCCCATACAGTAGTTGATAGCGCAGCAAGAGCAATTGATACATACTTTCTCATAGCATCAGCGTTTTCTGAAATTCCACTTTGAATTGTCGCTTGCGAAATCAAATTTGCCTAAGGATGGTGTGCTGTCAGCAATTGAAATGAGAGCGAGTTCTTCATCACAACCCGGCACGGATTTCGGCATGATACGATATGTGCCGTCTATCAGTTGCTCTATACGCCATAGTTGCTCGTCGGCACCTGTGAAATGCTCAACAGTGGAAACCTCCTTGTCTGCAGTAGCACAAAGAGCCCTGTCAGTGCCCTCGATAGTAATCTTGTAGTAAGGGGCTCCGAGATAACCACCGGCATCCGGCACTGCAGTGATGGTCCACTTCTGGTGAGGACGGAACATATAGTCGCCAATTCTTACATCAATATCGCCCGTAGGCCATGTGGCGATGACATCTTCGAGTTTCTGATCGGGCAGCGGCTCGATCGGCTCTTTCTGAGGCTCCCAGAATCGATGCAATCCACCTTGCATTCTTACAAAATCAACCGCGAGTTCCAATCCGTAGCCTCGGCGTTCAGACTCAATCTCGTAGGTGTCTTCTACAAATGGATCGCCGGCTACAGGCCAGTCGTTTTTCCAAAGTAGAGGCAATACAGCCAGAACACTTCTTCCCCCTTTATCGAAATCTGCTTCAAAGTGAAGTGACATTTTTTCTACGCCATCATCTTCAATATATCGGCCAAAATGGCCTGCTCCGGTACGGCGATTGCCTGAACTTGCCACCATCTTTCCGCCACCCTCAAGCATATCGCGACCCATATTGTCAAGATATGGGCCTTCTACATTGCGCGATCTTCCCACTACTATATTATAGGTGGAGTTCGGACCGTCGCAACATGTGCCGTGAGTGCCGAGAAGGTAATACCAGCCGTTGCGGTAAAGAAGGTCGGTGGCTTCGCAATCTATAGCAATGTCGATTGCCTCGTTTCCTTCTTTTCTTGCTCCGGTTGCAGGATCAAGTTCTACAAGTCGGATAAATCCGAAATAAGTTCCATAAGAAAGCCAAAGACGCCCTGTGGTAGGATCAAGAAGAAGACCGGGATCAATTGCGTCGCAATCCTCATTTTCTTCCGAATACGCCACTTCAATCGGTTCGGTATATTCAAAATCCGGTGAATTAGGGTCGAGAGTCTTATTCCACATCGTAAGCACCTTGCCGCTGTGTCCCCCTCCGAGTCCTCCTCCGGTTGCACTGTAAGCCACAAGGTATCTGTCACCAATCTTGACTACATCGGGAGCGGCTCCACGCCCGGGACGCACACCGCCGGCATGCCAATGATAGCCGTCTTCGGAAATGAGGCCACCTCCCCCCGTGCCGAAGGTATAATATTTACCGTCACATTTCATGATGGTGGAAGGGTCGTGAATATAGGGCTCGCCTGTCTGAGCCTGCGAGCTCGCGGCCGTCAGGCACAAAAGTGCTGCCGGTAAAATCAAAAGTTTATTAGGTTTCATGGTTATTGATTGCTTATTGTGAAGTTAGTGACCGGCTTGCCATCTTCGTTGATAAATCTGAGGCAGAAATCACTCATGCCCGGACCATTGATGATGGCTCCTCTGATAATATTGCGTCCTTTCTTTAAAGTCAGGCGTTTTGACATGCAGTCGTCCATGACCATCCTTCGGTCGCCCGACAATGTGAGTACTTCCTCACCATCCAGCCACCACATTGAGGCTGAATTTGAACCAACCGACATCCTGACGTCGGGAATATCTTCCTCACAGTCTATTGCAGTGACCACCCAGAAGATGACTCCATAGTATTGTTTGTCAAGTCCGGTTGCAAATCTGAAAAGCTTGACATTAAACAGATTGCTGTCCAGGGAGTGCCATTTGAGAGTCTGCTTTCCTACCTTTACCTTCTGTCCTTCCTTGGGAAATGCAGTAAACTGACCCGGAAAGTACTCTGTGTTGAATACCTCCTTAAGATAGCTGTCGGTAAAAACTGTGTTGCTTCTGTTAGGCTTGTCGATGGGCTCGAGCATAAGCCAGCGGCCTATAAACCCATCAGCATTAGGGGTAGCGGTTTGAGTCTGGGGAGCTGAGAAATAAGGCGTGAGCCCATCTGCTTGATTTCCTTTTCCCAAGACAGAAAGAGGAGTTGTCGCGATGCCTAATGCCAGGAGGGCATAGAAAGTGCTCTCCTTGATAATTTGTCTTGTTCGCATCTCAATAAGTGTTATTAAATTTAAGGTTGTTGTGTTGTCCGAATCATCAGACATTGCAAAATTAACAAAAATATCGACAATCACAACTAAAAATCATAAAAAAAGATAAAAAATATACTTATAGGGTGAAAACATCTGCAAGTTCAATTTATAATATTTGTATATTTAATGCACTTTTATTAATTTTGTGGGAAATATACAAAAATAAAAATGAAAATTCTTATAGCCGATGCAGGCGCGACAAAGACAGATTGGGTGAGACTCTCGCTTGACCATCCTGACGGACAGGATACGGAGAATTATATCGGTCTCGGTATAAGCCCTTTGCATCACGATACAGATATGATTGAGGAGGAGCTCAGGCTGGTGCGCGCTTCTCTTGGAGATTCATTTGATAAAATAAGATTTTTTGGTGCCGGAATAGGGAGTCCTATGATAGCTGGAAAGATGGAAGCCATACTTTCTGAAATGTTCTCCTGTCGCGACATCAAGGCTGATGGTGATATGACCGGGGCTGCAATGTCTGTATTAGGAAAGGATAGAGGCATTGCTTGCATTATGGGCACCGGAAGCAATTCCTGTCATTATAACGGATCGGAAATCGACCGCAAGACCGCGTCACTTGGCTATCTGCTTGATGACGAAGGAGGCGGAGTGGCCTATAGTCGCAGGCTTCTGTCGGATATTTATAAGCAGATTGCACCAGATGACATTATTGATGAGTTCAACTCAAGATATTCATTATCAGTCAGTGATGTCGTAGAGCATTTGTACAGAAAACCATCTCCCAACCGTTGGATTGCCGGTTTCATGCCGTTTGTCACAGATCATCTTTCACACCCCTACATTCAGAATCTTGTGCATTCTCAGACAAAATATTTTTTCGATAGGGAGTTTCACAACTATTCTGAAACAGAGCTGAAAGATGAAGGGATAGGATTTGTAGGCTCTATAGCGGATGAACTTCGCGACTTTGTCGAGGCTGAGATGAAAGAACGGGGATGGAAATTGAGGGGGATTGTCAGAAAACCTCTCGATTCACTAATCAAACATTTTAGACATGAATAAGAAGATTTTTATTATAGCAGCCTTGATGCTTGGTTGCGTCACGATTACCAAGGCTCAAGTGGCAAATGACTCTACTGAACTCTTAGATAATGGAGTGATATATGTGGAGCCCCTTTTTGAATATCCGGTGGCGCCTGAAGAAATCACTGAGTTTAGAGAGAAATGCAACTGGCTCGTAAATAATTTCTGGAATCCACTTAATTTAAAGGCAAAGGCAGCGGTTGACCAACGAAAACTCAACCATGCTTTCAAGGTGTATGCCACAACAGCTCAATATGCTGATAAGGATGTTGTGACCGCATCGGTCGACAAGCTGATGAAAAATCTTCAGAAGAATCCTACTCTTCTGTATCAAATGACAAAGGCTGCTGAAGAGTCTATCTACAGCCAGAGAGCTGAATTCTGGATTGATGAACTATATGTGCGTATTCTTGCTTCAGCTTTGAGCAGCAAGAAATTTCCTAATGGAAAGCGACCAAGGTATGAATTACAGCTGAAAACGCTTGAAAATTCTTTGATAGGAAAAAATCCTTCTGAATTTGAGTTCGAAAGGGCTAATGGTGAAAAGGCTCAATATTTCCCTATGTCCACTCCTACGATTATAGTGTTTGGAGATCCTGATTGTGAAGAATGCCGCATGGGTAAGCTAAGGATGCAGGCCAACGTTGACTTCAGCAAGGCGGTCTCAGACGGAAAGATAAATGTGCTTTTCATTATTCCTGACGCAGAGGAAGGATGGCAGAAGAAAGTGGCGGATTATCCTAAATATTGGACTGTCGGGGCTTCCGATTCAGTATCGGATATCTATGATCTTCGAGAGGTTCCGGAAGTGTATGTGGTTGATTCCGAGGGGAAAATTGTAAATAAGCACATTAGTATCGTGCGAGCTATGTCAAGTGCTTTGGAGCTGATAAAGAAATAACCGGTAAACTTGAAATGACGATGTATAGAAAGAAAGTTCTCGGTCTTCCTAAGAAGATATATGTCACTTCTACGGGCTATAGTTATACCCATCTTGGTCGCCTTTTTCTGCGACTATTTGTAGGGATAATGCTCATGCAGTTTGGTATCAGGCAGATTGGCGATGCTTCCGTTCTTTCGGATACATTTCCATCCGTATTGGGATTGACTTCAGAAGAGTCGTTATGGACCATGATATGCATTGAGATAGGTTGCAGCATTTTTATAATGGCTGGATTTCTTACGAGAATCATGATTCTTCCCCCATTTGTGGCAATGATCATCGCTGAATATCATCTGCTTCATGATGTAGCTACAAAAGCATCATATCAATTGAGTTGGGAGCAACCGGGCTATCTTCCTATAATGTTTCTTGGAATATTTTTCTTCCTCATCCTTGTAGGTCCGGGAAAAATCTCTGTGGATTATTTCCTTTCGCTCCATCTTCTGCATTCGTCAGATCACAGCGAGGATGAGCTCGAAGAGGTGTAATGAAAGAAGATAAGTAATGAAAATTGCTGTTTTGATATCAGGCGGTGTTGATAGTGCTGTCACTGTAGATCGACTTTATAAGCAGGGCCATGACCTTCATCTTTTCTATATCCGTATCAGTATGGACAATGGGGAAGGTGAATGCACAGCTGAAGAAGACATCGAGATGTGCACCCTCATAGCTAAAAAATATGGATTGCCATTTAAAGTCGTGAGTCTGCATGAGGAATATTGGGAATACGTCATGCAATATGCTCTCGACACCGTGAAGCAAGGGCTTACGCCTCATCCCGACATGATGTGCAATAAGATCATAAAATTTGGATTTTTCGAAGACCGTTGGGGGCATGAATTCGACAAGACTGCCACCGGTCATTATGCCAAGGTGCTCGAGAAAGATGGGAAATACTGGCTTGCCACAGCTCCTGATCCGGTAAAAGACCAGACAGACTTTCTCGCCCAGATCAGCTACAAGCAGCTGTCGCATCTGCTTTTTCCTTTGGGTGATATGACAAAGGAAGAGGTAAGAAATGCTGCAAAAGAAGCTAATCTTCCTAATGCCACGAGAAAAGATAGCCAGGGAATTTGCTTCCTCGGCAAAATCGACTACAGTGATTTCCTTGAGCGAAAGCTTGGCACCAAGAAAGGCCCGGTGATAGAAATTGAGACCGGAAAGAAAATCGGAGAACATAAAGGATATTGGTTTTATACCATAGGCCAGAGAAAAGGTCTTGGTTTAGGAGGTGGCCCATGGTTTGTAGTCAAGAAAAATATCAGGGATAATGTAGTGTATGTGAGTCATGGATATGACACCAAGCTCCAATATGGCAAGGAAATCTACATGGATGAGATGCATTGGATCACGATCAATCCGTTTGAAAACGAATTAATGGAGAAGACGGAAGATGGGGGAATACATATTTCATTCAAGACACGCCATACACCCGAATTTACCGACGGCATTCTTTATCATACTTACGATGGCAGATATGTGATTGAATCCGAACGGGACGTACAAGGGATAGCTCCCGGACAATATTCTATCATCTACACTCCCGATAGAAAAATATGTCTCGGGTCGGGTATGATTATCAAGCATTAGGATGATAGGTGTTACTAATCGACATCATAAGAAAATTTGAAACATCAGACAATGGAAAATGAACTGGTACGGCTAAAGGTGGTCGGAATTACATACAATCAAATTGAAAATGGCATGTATGCCATGGTCTTGGAGGAGGCTGAAGGCAACCGGAGGATTCCCATTATAATTGGCTATAATGAGGCTCAATCCATAGAGTGCCTGCTTCAAAAGATTAAGACACCACGACCTTTGACCCATGAATTCACATCGGAAATACTGACAGCATTTGGAATTGAGATTGAATCAGTAGTGATAAAGCAACTTGAAAATGGCATTTTTACTGCCGATATCACATTCCGCAATGGAGAAGAATCTCATGTGCTTGATGCGCGCTCAAGCGATGCCATTGCATTGGCCATGCGTGCGGATGCTCCGATCTACACAACTCGTGCTCTACTTGACAAATGCGGAATATCGAGAGATGCTTTTGCTCCAAAACAGCTTCATGCTTCTTCAAGGCAATCGATCCCTGCCAGAAGTGCAATAGAAAGGGTGAAAAATCCATTGGGTTCACCTTTTGCGGGTGAAAGTTTGGAAGGCCTGAAGCGGATGCTTGAAGAGGCTGTCAGTGACGAAGACTATGAAAGGGCCGGGGATATTAAAAATGAAATAGACAGACGACAAAATAATGCAGATTAATTTCTGAATACCATGAGTAGAAAAAACGACAGAATAGAGAACTTAATTGAAATCATAAAGAACAATAATGTAGGGAGTCAGGAAGAACTTCTTAAGATGCTTGCAGAAAGAGGTATTTTTGTGACTCAAGCCACTCTTTCGCGCGATCTGAAAATGCTTAAGACTACAAAAGTTCCCCTTGATCATGGAGCTTACGCCTATATGCTTCCCGATGCGGCAACGGCAAGCATTAATGCCGGCGGCAGACGTAAGGTTGAGTTTTCTCGCCACGCCGGAAATGGTTTCATTTCGCTTGAGTTTTCTCACAATATTGGAGTGATGCTCACCCGCAATGGCTATGCCTCCGGGATAGCATATGATATAGATATGCTCAATGCGCCCGAGATTGCTGGAACGATCGCAGGCGCTAACACAGTCTTCATCGTGCTTCGGGAAGGAGTGACACATGAAAAGGCAAGGGAAATCCTTTCCTTAATAATCCCGGCAAATAATTTTTAGATGAGGGTTTTTAATAATAAAGACAGATGATAAAAGTAGGAATTGCCGGTGCTGACACTGCCATGGCCGGAGAATTGATAAGAATTCTGATAAATCATCCTGACGTGGAGCTCGTCAGTGCGTTTGCTCCCGGAAAGGTGGGACGCAAGGTTGCTTCCGTGCATCACGGACTGGCAGGAGAGTGCGATCTTGACTTTTCTCCCGACATCAATCCTCAGATGCTGGATGTGATTTTTATAGATGCTCATTCCGATGTGGCTGATCGCTTCAGAATGAACACTGACAGATGGCCGGATCTCAGGATTATTGATATGTCGCACTGCCCTTCGCTTGACTTTGATGCTCTTCAGATGGCATATGGCCTTCCTGAAATCAACCGCAAGGAACTCGTCAGAGGATGCAAGAGGGCTGTTGTGCCCCGTTCGGTAGCCACGGCGGCCATCATAGGTCTCTATCCGCTTGCCCGTCATCTCCTTCTTAAAGGAGACATAACGGTAGACTATGCGTGTCCTGCAGATATAGATACCGAGGAAAAAATAAACATGGTGCGAGAGGAAATACTTTATGTATTAAGAAAGACGCAAAACTCCTTCAATGGAGACCTAAATTTAAGGAGACTTGATGAAGTTGTGTCTGATCGAGGACTTAAAATAGTGATTGATATTCCGTGCACTCTTGATATATCGGAAGTTTTCAAGATTTTTGATGACTGCTACGATGATCATAATTTCACATTCATGGTGGCAAACTCAATGCCCGGACATGAAGTGGAAGGCACGCAAAAGACTCTCGTCACTCTTCAAAAACTTGATCCGTCGCGGCTGACTGTCACTGTAGTAGCAGATTGCCGGATGCGAGGAGGTGCCGGAGATGCAGTGCATGTGATGAATCTGCTATTCGGTCTGCATGAGCGTACAGGACTCTATCTTAAGGCCCATAAATTCTGAACAATATGAGCGTAAACAAAGTTATACTTATCGGTAATGTGGGAGGAGATCCGGAAGTGAGATTTCCGGAGAAAGATTTCCCGGTAGCATATTTTTCTCTTGCTACAAATGAACTTCGAGGAAATACAGAAGTGACTGAATGGCACAATATAGTCATGACCGGAGAGAAGGCTCGCTATGCTGAGCGTTATATCAGAAAGGGAATGAAGCTATATCTGGAGGGTACGTTGCGTACACGCCAATATACCGATAAGTTCAATATTGCACGCAAGCGCACGGAAATTTATGTGTATTCTTTTGAAATATTAGGGCGCTCCCAACAACCCAATAACCCAACAACCTAAAAAACCAACAACCTACAATGAGGAAATGGAGAATAGAAGACTCAAGTGAGCTCTACAACATACAAGGATGGGGTCTCAGCTACTTCAGTATAAATGACAAGGGACATGTGCAGGTGACTCCGAAAGCAGACTACGCTCCGGTAGATATCCGCCAGGTGCTTGATGAGCTCAAGCTGCGTGATATTTCTGCACCGATGCTTCTGAGATTTCCTGATATTCTTGACGATAGAATACGCAAGATCACGAGCTGCTTCAAGACTGCAAGCCAAGAGTATCATTTTGAAGGAGAGAGCTATCTGGTGTATCCTATCAAGGTGAATCAGATGCGTCAGGTGGTGGAAGAGATTGTCAGCCATGGCAATAAATATAATATTGGCTTGGAGGCCGGTTCAAAACCCGAGCTTCATGCCGTGCTTGCCGTCAACACACATGAGAATTCTCTCGTAGTCTGCAATGGATATAAGGATGAAGACTACGTAGAGTTGGCTCTTCTTGCTCAGAAGATGGGTAGAAGGATATATCTCGTAGTGGAGAAACTCAATGAGCTTAAGCTTATTATGAAGGTTGCCAAGCGCCTGAAAGTTGATCCCAACATCGGTATCCGCATCAAGCTTACTTCTGCAGGGAGTGGCAAATGGGAAGAGTCAGGAGGAGATGTCAGCAAATTTGGACTGAACTCCAGTGAGCTTCTTGACGCTCTCGAATTCCTTGATAAAAACAAGATGAAGGAGTGTCTGAAACTCATTCATTTTCATATAGGAAGCCAAATCACCAAGATCCGACGCATCAAGAATGCGCTGAGAGAGGCTATGCAATTCTATGTGCAGCTTTCCAAAGCCGGATTCAATATCGATTTCGTTGACATAGGTGGAGGTCTCGGTGTGGATTATGACGGCACCCGATCATCATCCGGAGAAAACTCCATGAATTATTCTATCCAGGAGTATGCCAACGATGCCGTTTCGGCTCTTGTTGATGTATGCAAGAAAAATAATCTTCGCCAACCCAATATCATCACTGAGTCAGGACGCTCGATGACGGCGCATCATTCAGTATTGATCATAGAGACTTTGGAGACCACCCAACTCCCAATCTGGAATGACAATGACGAGCTTCCGGAAGGTGCGCATGAGTTGACTCGTGAACTTTATAATATATGGGATAAGATAGATTCATCACGAGTGTTTGAAGATTGGCATGACGCCCTTCAGATTCGTGAAGAAGCTCTTGAGCTCTTCAGTCTTGGTCTTCTTGACCTCACTACGCGTGCTCAGATTGAAAAACTTTTCTGGAGTGTGGCCCGCGATGTGCATGATATTACTAAGAGCATGAAGCATCCACCTGAAGAATTGCGGAAGGTGGCTCGTATGCTGCCGGAGAAATACTTCTGCAATTTCTCTCTGTTCCAGTCGCTTCCTGACACTTGGGCTATCGACCAGATGTTTCCGACGATGCCTATCAGCAGGCTGGATGAGAAGCCTTCGCATGAATGCACGATTCAAGATGTGACATGCGATTCAGATGGAAAGATCAACCGCTTTGTGGCTCCTCAGGGTGTCAGCCATTCACTCCCTGTGCATCAGTTAAAGCCGGGAGAACCCTATTATATAGGAGTTTTCCTTGTGGGTGCATATCAGGAAATCTTAGGTGATCTTCATAATCTTTTTGGAGACACTGCTGCGGTGCATATCACATGCGATAAGGATGGATATGAGATAGAGCAGGTGATAGATGGTGAGCCGGTGGCTGATGTGCTCGATTATGTGGAATACAATCCGAAGAAACTTGTCCGCAATCTCGAGACGTGGGTTTCCAAGTCAATGAAAGCCGGAAAGATTACTGCTGAAGAGGGTCGTCAGTTCCTGAATATCTATAAGTCTGGACTATACGGAATCACTTATCTTGAGAGAGACTGATGAGCCGCTATTTCATCAAATTGGGCTATCGTGGCGCTCCTTTCCATGGATGGCAGATTCAGCCGAATGCCGTAAGCGTACAGGAGGAAGTGGAAAAGGCTCTTTCCACTCTACTCCGTCGTCCGATGTCGATAGTAGGGGCCGGGCGTACGGATACGGGAGTGAATGCTCGCACCATGTATGCTCATTTTGATTATGACGGCACTCTTCCGGATAAGGGAAGAGTGTTGGTGTCGCTCAATCGGCTTGTAGGTCGGGATATTGCTATCCACGATATTTTCCAGGTGGATGATACTGCACATGCTCGTTTTGATGCTACCAAGCGCACCTATAAGTATTTCGTTGCATTTGAGAAAACCCCTTTTTTCTATCCTCTAAGTTGGCATTGCCCCAATGGATTGGATATAGAGAAAATGAATGAAGCTGCAAGTCTTCTTCTTGCCACACAGGACTTCACTTCTTTTGCCAAGCTCCATAGCGATGCAAAGACTAATATATGCAATGTCACGCAAGCGGAATGGCAGATGGAAGGAAAAATGGCGGTGTTTACGATCTCTGCCGACAGATTTCTCAGAAATATGGTCAGAGCTGTTGTTGGCACCCTTGTAGAAGTGGGAAGAGGGAAGATGACCGTAGATGAATTTCAAAAAGTGATAGAGAGAAAAGACCGTTGCTCAGCCGGACAATCTATGCCGGGGGAGGCGCTCTTCCTCTGGGACATTAAATATGATTATATACCATGAATGCCGAAGAAAGAATAAATGAACTCCGTCGAGAGCTCGACAAGCATAATCATAACTATTATGTGCTGAATTCTCCTGAGATAAGCGATAAGGAGTTTGATATGCTTATGAAGGAACTGGAGGCTCTTGAAAAGGAGCATCCGGAACTCCACGATCCCCTTTCTCCTACCCAGCGTGTTGGTTCTGACCTGACAAAAGGATTTGAGCACGTCACTCATGAGCGGCCTATGTTGTCGCTTGCCAATACATATTCCATTGGCGAGGTGGATGAATGGTTTGACAGAGTGAAGAAAGGACTGGAGGGGCAGAGTTTTGAGATTACCGGCGAGATGAAATATGATGGCACATCTATTTCTTTGACTTATGAAAATGGTAGACTTGTGCGAGCTGTCACTCGTGGCGACGGCACACAAGGGGATGATGTGACAGCCAATGTAAAGACCATCCGAAGCATACCTCTTGTGCTTCAACCAGGTGATTGGCCTCAGAAGTTTGAGATTCGTGGGGAAATACTGATGCCTTGGAAAGTATTTGATGAGCTCAACAAGGAGCGCGAATATAATGAAGAGCCACTTTTTGCTAATCCGCGTAATGCAGCCAGTGGAACTCTGAAGACTCAGGATCCTCGTGAAGTAGCTAAACGAAAACTCGATGCCAGATTCTATTATCTTCTTTCCGACGACCTTCCACACGACACTCATTATGCCAATATGGAGGCAGCCCGCAAATGGGGATTTAAGGTCTCAGGCGAAATGAAAATTCTTCATACGGTGGAAGAAGTGGATGAATACATCGATTATTGGGATGTGGCAAGGAAAGAACTCCCGGTGGCTACTGATGGTCTTGTATTCAAAGTAAACTCTTTGCGTCAGCAACTGAATCTCGGATACACTGCGAAGTCTCCCCGTTGGGCAGTCGCTTTCAAGTTCAATCCTGAGAATGCTTGCACAAAACTGCGGTTTGTAAGTTTCGAGACAGGAAGAATGGGGATCGTTACCCCTGTGGCTAATCTCGAACCTGTGCTTCTTTCCGGAACCATCGTGAAGCGTGCTTCTCTGCATAATGCCGACATCATGAAGGAACTCGATATCCATGAGGGTGATTGGCTATATGTGGAAAAAGGTGGGGAGATTATCCCCAAGATTACAGGCGTTGACAAGGAACGTCGGAATCCTGATAGCAAGCCGATTGAGTTTGTAAGTAACTGTCCTGTCTGTGGCACTCCTCTTATAAATAAGGAGGGTGATGCGGCATGGATATGTCCGAATAAATATGGTTGCCGTCCGCAGATCACAGGCCGCATTGAGCATTTCTGTGCCCGAAGGATGATGAATATTGACGGAGTGGGCGAGGAGACTGCTGAACTTCTTTACGATAAGGGGCTTGTAAAGACTCCTGCCGATCTTTATGACCTTACTAAGGAGCAACTTTCTATTCTGGATCGCTTTGGGGATAAGAGTGCCGAAAGAATCCTCAACGGACTTGAGGCTTCGAAACAAGTTCCATTCGAAAGGGTGGTTTATGCTCTCTCAATTCCAAATGTCGGAGAGACTAATGCAAAGCGGGTTGCCAAGAGCGTGAAAAGTATGGAGCGGATGATGAATATGAGTGTTGAGGAACTTCAGGCTATTCCGGATGTTGGTCCGATTATGGCACAAGGCATATATGACTATCTCCGCGACCCTATAAATGTAGAGAATATTCGGCGTCTCACTGAGGTCGGACTCCAGATGCAACTGAGCGAGGAGAAGATGCTTCCTGCCGGCACTGCTCTTGAAGGAGAGACCATCGTCATTTCCGGCACATTCGCCCACCATAGTCGTGAAGAATATAAGGAAATGATTGAAGCTAATGGAGGCAAGAACGTTGGAAGTATTTCTAAGAAAACTTCCTTTGTCCTCGCCGGCGAAAATATGGGACCCGCGAAGCTCGAGAAGTGCCAAAAGCTCGGCATACCTATCATCTCAGAAGACGAATTTCTTCAACGTCTCAAACAGTCAGAATAATGGATCTATGCTTATTCGAAAGATTAGCCCAAGTATCAAGCATTGAGCCATATGATTTGCTTTAGCTTGGGCGTAGCCAATTATGCATTATGAATTATGCATTATGCATTAGTCAAAGGATGCCGACGGAGCGGAATAACTCTGCGTAGTATTCAGCTTTTTTTTCAATTTTCATAGGATACGCACGGCTTGTGGAAGGCATTCGCCAGATCCGCAAGCTGCTGCTTGATTCTATCATTTCTCCCATTTTGGGACGCTGGGTGCCAGTCAATTCTGCTATTACGTCGGCTGCCTTTTCTCCGGTTGTAGCTATGGTATGGCAGTCAGGTATTTCTTTAAGTAGATCGAAAAGCGGCACAGGTTTTATGATTTCAAGGTATTTATCGGAGGCATTTCCCTTAAGTCTTCTCACTTCCCTTGCTGTGTCGTGCATGGCTATATGATGCTGAGCCATCAGTTGACGGCATTCCTCTTCGCGAAAGCATTTGCGTTGCGGATCATACAATGCGTTCTTATCTCCTAAGAAGAGCATTCCGCATATGCGCCAATAGTCGTTGATAGGATTGGGGTAATAGAAATTCATACTCCAACGGTGTTCACCGGGAGGAAAAGTCCCCATCATAAGCACTCGCGCTCCCTCCGGCAAAAAAGGCGGAAAGGGATGAGTCTCAATAATCATATCTTCCATATGTGATATTTCTTTTTATGTTATAACACCATTTCTCACATCCTGTTTGAACAAAAAGCACATATCCTAAAAATTTGAGCGACTCTGGAGGCTCTGACTCTATATATCAACAAGTAAGCGAGTGAAAGCCTCATCAATAATCTTCTGAACCCTAATTTGTCTATATTAGTCATATATTTTTATTCAGACTTAAAAGTCTCAGCTTTTTTTAGTAATTTTGCAATTAATAGAAATATCATAACGGAAATATCATTAAAGAAGTAAATGTAATGGTAAAAAATAATAAACATCTTGTATTCTTTGTCATTTTGTCAGTGTTATTTCTGACAATGATTTGTTGTCATCGTCAAAGTGACGCATGGAAACAGATGGATAGAGCGCAAGACATTATGAACACCAAACCGGATTCGGCTCTTACCATATTGGATTCTATAAAAATACAAAATCTCCGCAATGCAGAAGAAAAAGCCCGATATGCTTTATTGATGTCTATGGCTTTGGATAAGAATTATATTGACACCACTAACTTTGATGTGCTTCAGCCGGCAATAGACTATTATCTTGAGAACGGTTCCGCTGATGATAAATTACGGACTCTTTATTATCAAGGCAGAATCTATATGAATAATTCTGATTTAGATATGGCGATGGATTGCTTTATTAAAGCCGAAGATGTGAAGAATGAATGGAATGACACTCTTACGTATGCTAATTTGCTTGTCGCCCAAGGTAATATATATGCTAAGTCATATCAGTTAGAAGATTATATCCATAATAACATTCTTGCATCAAAACTGTATAACAAAATTGGTGAACAACGTCGTGAACTATCAAGCCTTATCCGAGCATTAGATGGTTCGATTAGTTTGGATGATAAGGGCAAATCTGATAGTATCATGACCCGGACCGACTCTCTTGTACACATTCTTCCTGAATTCATCGAATCATCGGTTTGGATAAGGATGAAATACGGCATCCGCTTTGATTCCGAAAGTGAAATTAATAATATCTTGGATACGATATCGGATTATACG
Organism: uncultured Sangeribacter sp.; assembly: GCA_964399005.1. Lineage (GTDB taxonomy): Bacteria > Bacteroidota > Bacteroidia > Bacteroidales > Muribaculaceae > Lepagella. The sequence continues at coordinate 19,593 of CAYNPB010000007.1, read as the reverse complement.
CAATACGATGATGAAACCAAACTTGACATTTCTTTAGGATTTCTGAAATTAAACGAATCTCAGAAGGCTAAATTGGTTTTTGAATCAATTGATCCGAATTCCGCTAAGACTAAAGCTTTTAGGTATATCACCATTAGACCGGAAGTTTTGGAAGCAAACGGAGAATATGAAAAAGCTCTTGAAGCATATAAAAGTTTCCATACAGCCGTTGAATCTGAGAACTCAAAAATCTATTCACAGAAAACCACTGTAGCAGCAGAACTGCACGAATTAAAACTCAATCATCTTTACTTACTCCAAACTAAGGACAGGCAGTTATGGTTAGGATTCGGTGTAGTTTTAATTCTTATAATTATTATTGGAATTATATACTTCCAACTTCGTTTAGGTAAGAAAAACAGGATTATTGCAGAACAAGAACAGTCAAGATTGCAGCTCGAAAATGAGAATTTGCAAAAACAAAACTCTTTCCTTGAACTTGAAAAACATAATGCTGAACTTGAATGTGAAAAGCAAAATCTCGCTGCCGAGAACATGAGATTGAAAATATCACAACTTGAATCCGAAGGAGAGCATTTAAAAGAATTGATTACACAGAAGGAACTGTCCAAACCGGTTTTAGACTCAATACAGGAGCGGATAGGAATACTGAATGGATTGTTGGCTGCTAAAATTTCAGGCAATGATGCATACTCAAAGCCATACGATAAATGGATCAGTCAGATTACAGAAGACAGGAAAACGTTCATGGACTCCACTCGTCTCGCTTTTCGAGCATCGTATCCGTCTTTCATGAAATATCTGGATGACCATGGACTTACAGAGTCAGAGTTGAACTATGTATGTTTATATGCTATTGGTCTAAGAGGAAAGGAAATTGGAGAATACATACAGATAAAGCGGCACTATCATACCAGCACTGATATCCGTAAGAAACTTGGACTAAAAGAAGATGACACAAACTTGGGAATTTACATCAGAAACTTAATGAGGAAGCTTTAATAGACATTAGGCAACTATCCTATATTTCAAAAACGACCTTTCTTACAGGAGAGGCCGTTTTTACTTTACAGTCTTTTAATGATTGAGTTTAACCTTAAGCCGACAATGCAAATAAACATAAAAAATGCGGTTATGTCAAACTTTTGGATTTTGCTAATAAACAATACTAAATATCTGCTTTGTATGGTTGTGTATATCAGCAAAATAAAAATTCAGCCTGTCAAACTTTTTCTCTTGTTTGCAAACTTTTATTGTAGTAATTTTACAACGCCAAATCAAAATTTGTATGAAAAGAAACATAGTATTTTGGCTTATGATGCTCATAGCCATCGCATCCCAAATATATGCAGGTGACATAAATGGAATTGTCGTGTCTTCCCAAGGAGAAATACCAATCCCAGGAGCAAACATATCCATATATCATGCTGATACTTTGGTATATAAGATACTTACGGATGATACAGGGAAATTTAAAATATCATTGCAAGAAGGGATATATTGTATTCAAGTCAATAAAGAAAAATATACAACGCTAAACGATAGTTTAACAATAACTGCAAATAATGAGTCACGAGAGATGAGGTTAATTATGGAAAAAGAAGCAGTGATTCTTAATGATGTTATTGTCAAGGCAAATCCGATTTATGTACGAAATCTGAATGATGGAATAATATATAATCTTTCACGAGACAGATACGCCCAAAATGATAATTTACTGAATGCACTTAATCGTGTTCCACTAATAATGGTCAGCAGTGATGGTTCTATAAATGTTGCTGGTCAAAACAGCTATATTATATATCTAAATGGTAAGCCCTATAGTATCGCAAATGCTGATCCAAGTCAAGTACTCAGGAGTATTCCGTCCTCTAATATTAAACAAGTAGAAGTCGTAACCCGTCCAGCCGAACGGTTTGGAGAAAATGTGCCTATTATAAATATTATCACAAAGGGGAAATCTATTGACGGATATAATCTAAACATAAATGGCTTAGGAGCTACCACACCTATGGCAAAAGGGGCAACATCATTGTTAGGAATTGTAAAAAAAATTCAATTTTTTGCGGGATATACGTATGATTTATGGGGGCAACAGAATCAAGAATGGCAACATGAATATAAATTCAATGATGGTGTCAAAACAATAACGACCTCTAATAAGAATAATAAGAATAGGCATACTCATTCTGGACGTACTATGTTTCAGTGGGAAATCGACACATTACAGCAACTATATGCCGATTTCCATATTAATGGGATTGAACGTAATGAAAGAATTTATTACGAACAACTCCGAGTCCCCGCTGACTATACTTCGACATACCTAAGTGTAAGTGATACATGGGATGCGTCGATGGAAGCAAATCTTATTTATTCAGCTCTATTCAGGAAGAATAGCACTCAGAAATGGAGAGTTGGGTATAGATTTACTATTAATCCCGATAATCGTGATTATCAGATAGAAGATCTATCAATCAACTCATTGTCAATTGCTAAAACCAAAGGGGAATTATATACACACAATCTTCAGATTTTCAGAAGGATAAATTTTAGTCCAAAAGTGTTTTCGACCGTAATTATTAATGCCAATTTGAGAAAAGGTAGTACCTCTTCCATGTATTCGAGTGGGAAAGAAGACGACTTCAAATATACCCAGATACTTGGTTCGTTAAATTGGAATATGATATGGTATATTGATAAATCTAAGAATCTATGGTTTGATTTTGCCAATATATTTGAATATGCCGATGACTATTCAACATATTTGGATACACATCGATATTCATTTTCATATTTGCCATCATTAAAACTGACTTGGCAACCCAATTGGGATAATGAGTTATTTCTTGCATTTTCATCAGGGGTCAATCGTCCTTCAATTCAAATGCTAAATCCTTTTATTGGTGGTAAGATTGATAGTGATTTATTGCAAGGATCACCGATACTAAAAAAAGCTATGACTTATTCATTGTCTCTTGGCTATTCATATTATGGAAAAAAAGTTTTGGTCAGTCCTACCATTTCAGGTTTTTACACTCGAAACGCAATCATGAGTACTTTTGATTCTGATAATTCCTCAGCCCAAATAGTAGAGACATACAGTAACATACCTAAAGTGAAAAAATTGTCGTTGGATCTGTTCCTATCTTATAGACCTTGGCAGTGGATAACGATTAGGAATGTTTCATCATTCGGAATGCAGAATATCTCATGGATAGACCAGCTGCTAAATCAATCGGATATATTTTATAGTTCAACCTCGGTGCTATCATTGAATCTTCCATATTCTTACCAGTTTGAAGCACGATTCACCTCTTACAAGAACACTTCCAAAGCATGGTTGCGTTATGATCCCGGAGTTTTGTACGGTTTTTCTGTGTCAAAAACTTTTTTTAATGGTAATATGGTATTGAAAGCTTTTGTAGATAGCCCGTTTGACAAGCATGGTGTCGAGAATTCACGTACTATCCTATCTTCCTCGAAGCTATCGTATGATAAACTTTGGAAAATTCAGACAAGGAGTGTAGGTTTGGAAATTTCATTAAATTTTAAAAGTGGCAAGAAAATTGGACTTAAGCGAGACACATCTCTCAAGGACTCCGATATTCGAAGCGGAATTGATAATTGATTAAAGCATATACATGGTGTGCGTATGTTTATGAAAGATAGTTTTATCTTCCTGACTCTAATTTATCGATAATATACAGATATTTTGAATCAGGGTTCAAAGTCTCAGTTTTATTTAGTAATTTTGCAATTAAGAGCCCATCTCAAAAAATTGAGAGCCACTGGGGTCGCTGGGTTGGAGCGATTTTTGGCTTTTGAGCGATTGAGATTAGAGGGCTATGTGATTGAGCCAAAAGCCTAAAAGCGCCCAAACCGGCGAAAACTTGGTGTTTGAAAACGATAAAAGTTATATTTAAATTAATAGAAAATGAAAAGAACAATTACACTCACTTTAATGTGCATAGTGGCAATTGCCGTAATTATGTTAGCCGCAATCATTTGGAAAAGTGAAGTGGCGTGGTCCGAGAAAAGGTGAAAAATATTTTTTATTTGCAATAAATGCACTAATTCATTAACTTTGCATATCCAAGAGCAAAAAATAATGAAAAAGATATTTTTGACCGGTGCCACCGGCGTTATGGGTTCGAAGGGACTGAAAGAATTGACCGACACTCCTGAGAAATATAAAGTCGCCGTGCTGGCTCGCGATACTATAAAAAATAGAAAAAAACTTGCTCCTTTCATTCAGAAAGGAGTACAAGTGATTTGGGGTGACCTCCTTGATAAGGAAGCTGTAAAGAGGGGAGTGGCGGAAGCCGATATCGTTCTCCATGTCGGGGGAATGGTGTCTCCTTCTGCCGACTGGTATCCGGAAAAGACAATCAAGACTAATGTCGGAGCTATGTGCAATATCATTGAGGCTACTCTTCCACGGAAAGAGGAAATAAAAGTTGTCTACATCGGCTCCGTCTCACAATATGGTAATCGCTCAGTGCCGGATCATTGGGGGCAGTGTGGAGATCCGTTGAATCCCGCTTTCTTTGACGCTTATGCCTATTCAAAGACCGAAGCAGAACGATTACTGATGGATTCAGATCTCAAATGGTGGGTTTCTCTTCGCCAAACTGGTATCCTGCACAGTGGACTTCTCATGAATGCTTCCGACCCTATAGCATTCCATGTTCCTATCCGTGGTGTTCTCGAATGGGTTACAGCCGATGATTCCGGGCGACTTCTCGAAAGAGTATGCCGTGACGATGTCCCGGCTTCTTTCTGGAATAAGTGCTATAATATAGGTGGAGGAGCCGCTTACAGAATGACCAACTATGAGTTTGAATGCGAACTGCTGAAAGCCATGGGATGTCCACCTCCCGAAAAAATATTCGAGACTAATTGGTTTGCCACCCAAAATTTCCATGGTTTTTGGTTTGCTGATTCCGATGAGCTCGAGGAAATACTACATTTCAGAAAGGGTGATACTCCACAACAATATTTCAAGCAGATGAAACAGGAATTGCCATGGTATTTTTCCCTTGCTCCAATAGCTCCGGCTTTTGCACTGAAGCTTTTCATGGGAAAAGTAGCCAAAACTCCCAAGCTTGGACCGATGTGGTGGATAGCAAATGATGACAAAGATCTAATTGATGTGTCATGGGGTGGTAAAGAAGCATGGGAAGCATTACCAAATTGGAAAGATATTGACTTGTCGCGACCCTCTGATATTAATCCGGGTGTCAGAAAAAATGCAGAATTTGAAAACTCAGACGACTCAAATTCTTTTAAAACTTTCAAATGCGAAGTCTGCGGGCATGAATATACCATGAAGCAGCATACAAAAGCTGCGGGGCACGGATGTCCGGAATGTCTTAAATCAAGAGTTAAAATTTAATCATGATACGAAAATTTCTAATCTTATCACTTCTCGCAGTTCCATTCGTGGCGCTGGCAGGAACAGAGACGGTAGTTTCTCCTGATGGCGAACTCAAAGTCAATTTTGAGATTCGTGAGGCTACACCGGTCTATTGGGTTGATTTCAAAGGAAAGGAAGTAATTGCTCCTTCTCGTCTCGGGTTCAGTCTATTCAGTGAGACCGGGCGTAACAGTTTCGAACACCAAGGAAAAAAGACTTCTGCTGATGCGCTTTCTCTTAAGGATGGGTTTGCAATCGAAAAAGTCACTATTGAGGAGACTGTAGATGAGACATGGACTCCGGTTTGGGGCGAAGAATCTGAGATACGGAATCATTATAATGAGATGCTTGTCAGTCTCAAGCAACCTCAATTTGACCGAAAAATGGATATCCGTTTCCGTGTATACGATGATGGATTCGGCCTCCGATACGAATTTCCAGAGCAGCCTAACCTCAATTATTTCGTAATTGAAGAAGAAGAAACTGAGTTTGCCATGACCGGTGACCATACTGCCTATTGGATTCCGGGAGATTATGACACGCAGGAATACAATTACACTAAGTCTCGCCTAAGTGAAATACGCGGTCTTTACCCAAGCAAGGTGAATCCGGACAATGCTTCTACGTCAACATTCTCACCAACCGGAGTGCAGACCTCGCTCCAACTAAAGACAGACGACGGTATTTATATCAACCTTCATGAAGCCGGCACCATTGACTATCCTACTATGCATCTTAACCTTGACGACGCCACAATGACCTTCAAATCTTGGCTTACTCCTGACAATCAAGGTAGAAAAGGATACATGCAAACTCCTACAAAATCACCGTGGCGCACTGCAATCATCACCGATGACGCTCGAGACATCTTAGCTTCAAGATTAATCTATAATCTCAATGACCCAACTTCATACGAAGATACTTCTTGGATCAAACCAGTGAAATATATCGGTGTATGGTGGGAAATGATTTCGGGTGCAGGAACTTGGAACTATACCGATGATGTGTACAGCGTAAAACTTGGAGAAACCGATTATACCAAGACAAAACCAAACGGTCGACACAGTGCTAATACTGAAAATGTAAAGCGATATATTGACTTTGCGGCTGAACATGGTTTCGACCAAGTGCTTGTGGAAGGTTGGAATGAAGGATGGGAAGATTGGTTCGGTCAGTCGAAAGACTACGTATTTGATTTCCTGACACCATATCCTGACTTTGATCTTAAGGCTCTTAATGATTATGCACATAGCAAAGGTGTCAAACTCATGATGCATCATGAGACATCCTCTTCAGTGCGAAATTATGAGCGACATATGGAGAAAGCATATCAGTTCATGAACGATAACGGCTACAACGCTGTGAAGAGCGGTTATGTAGGTAACATCATACCAAGAGGTGAGTATCATTATTCCCAATGGATGAATAATCACTATCTTCATGCAGTGAAAGAAGCTGCAAATCACAAGATAATGGTGAACGCACATGAAGCTTCCCGACCCACAGGCCTTGCAAGGACCTATCCAAACCTTATCGGTAATGAGAGTGCAAGAGGCACTGAATATCAAGCTATGGGTGGTAATGACAAATGGCATACATCCATCCTTCCTTTCACTCGTCTGCAGGGTGGACCGATGGATTATACTCCCGGTATCTTCGAGTTTGATCTCAGCACCTTCACTCCCGGCAATAAAAGCATTGTTGAGTCTACTATTCCCGGGCAGCTTGCACTGTATGTCACCATGTATAGCCCTCTCATGATGGCTGCGGATCTTCCCCAGCACTATGAGAAACATATGGATGCTTTCCAGTTTATAAAGGATGTGCCTGTAGAGTGGGAGAGAAGTGTCTATCTTGAAGCAGAACCAATGGAGTATGTCACGATAGCTCGAAAGGATAAAAACTCAGATGCTTGGTATGTCGGAAGCACTTCCGGACTCTACGACAGGAAGAGCGACATCTCGCTTTCTTTCCTCGATCTCGGTCGAAAATACGAGGCCACGATCTATGCAGAGGCTCCGGATGCCAACACACGCGACGGTCAAACCCGCTATACCATCACAAAGAAGAAGGTGACATCCAAATCAAAAATCTCCCTCAACGCCCTCGCCGGAGGCGGCTACGCCATCTCCATCAAACCCTTAGATTGATATCACGACTACTATAAAGATAGAGAGCAACGGAATAACCCATTGCTCTCTATCTTTTTTTGAGATATTTTGATTATCATTCTATTGCTTTCTGATAGCTTGATTCTCCGGCGGCCTCAAGGAAGTTGCAGACTGCGTATACTATCAATGCTATACCCGTCACAAGAACTATGGCATTAATCATTTTGACAGGACCAAGGACAAAAATTACAACTCCGGTGGCAACCAAAAGGATTGGAAGGATATAGAATGCGAAGGGGAAACGAGCATTGCGGAAACCAAATCCCAACATGCTGATGTGATACAGTCCGGCAAGGAGAATAATGGCTGCAAAGACATAGACAAGGAGTGAACTGAAGCTTGCCGGTCTCAGAAGCATCCATAGTCCAAGAGCACCCGTGGCAACTGCTGTGAGGGTTGAAATAATGGAAATAGACGTCGTAGATTTCTTTTCACCATTCACCTCTAAAGTGGCTTTACTCCTGAAAACAACTATAAGATCTATAATAGCAGAGAGCAGAAAGGCTCCGCCTACTACCATGACCACTACATTGATGGCAGTAGCTTGCATAAAGAGCAGGGCGACTCCCAATATCAGGGTGACTATACCTGTATAAGTCAAATTCTTGCTTTTCATAATCTAATTTTTAAGGTTTTCAATTCTTTCTTATGATATAATAACAAATAATTAACCCAATCGTTAAAAAGATTGCTAATTTTCAATTCTTTCTTCTAAGTGATTGGTGGATATAAAGCCTATTTTTACCAAAATTAGTTGCATATGCACCAAAAAAATATTAACTTTGTAGTGCAAAAAGCACATTAAAATTATGAACAACAAAACGATACTCTCTTTTGGCATCATGCTTTCGATATCTGCTTCTGCTTTTGGCTGGGGACAGAAAGGACATGATGTGACTGCATTTATCGCAGAAAAGCACCTCACTCCTGCGGCCAAAGCAGCTTGCGACTCCATCTTGAATGGTAAGTCGATAGTATACTGGGCAAACTGGGCAGACAATGCATGTCATACTCCGGAATATGAATATACAAAGACATGGCATTACAGGAATATTGATCATGGCCATGACTACGATAAGTTTCCGAGAAACGAGGCCGGGGATGTCACTACTGCCATTAAAGCCCAATATGCCACTCTCGAAAATCCCAATTCGACATTGGAAGAGAAGCAGCTTGCTCTAAAGCTTCTGGTGCATTTCTTAGGAGACATTCATCAGCCAATGCATATGGGTCATCTTTCCGACCGAGGTGGCAATAGTGTGAAAGTGAAATATTTCAACAGTGACCGCAATCTTCATGGAGTGTGGGACAGCAGTCTGGTGGAATCTGCCCATAATTGGACTTATACTGAATGGCAAGATCAGATCGACCGCGCTTCAAAGGATGAAGAAGCTTTTATAATTTCCTCAACTGATCCCGATGACTGGGGTAAGGAAACTTTTGCCAGTGCCACAGAAATATATGAAAAGACTCCGGACGGCACAAACATCAGTTATGATTATATTGCGGAATGGACTCCACTTATCGAGCAGCAGCTTCTAAAAGGTGGACTTCGACTCGCTCATCTTCTGAATACTCTTTTTGATCCTCATTATAAGTGACAGAACAACCTCCTTTGAATATTCCCCCCGTGGAATTGAGACTGCGGATGGAAAATAATATTCTTAAGGTGTTTGATCCACTTAGACGGAAATATGTGGCTCTGACACCGGAGGAATATGTGCGGCAACATTTTACAGCCTGGATGACCGATTTTTTCGGTTATCCGGCTTCTCTTATGAGCAATGAGGTGTCGCTTTCGCTCAATGATACTAAGCGTCGTTGCGACACTGTAGTGTTCAGAAGTGATGGAACTCCAGCAGTCATAGTAGAGTATAAAGCTCCAACGGTAGCAATTTCTCAAAATGTCTTCGACCAGATAGCGAGATACAACATGGTGCTCCGATCACATTACCTCATTGTCAGCAATGGATTAAGGCATTTTTGCTGCGAGATGGATTATGTGCATGACTCCTATTCTTTTCTTCCTCAAATTCCAAATTGGTCTCCATCAATTTAAGAGCCCATCTCAACGACGATACTTAAAGTAGAGCTTACGCAACTGAAAATATGTCTGATATCAATTACAATTATCTTGATCTTCTCAATGATCAGCAGCGAGAAGCAGTGGTATACAAGGATGGACCGGCACTTGTCATAGCAGGTGCCGGCTCCGGCAAAACTCGTGTCCTCACCTATAAGATTGTAGATTTGCTAAGATCGGGCTATGAACCTTGGCGCATATTGGCATTGACTTTCACCAATAAGGCTGCCAGAGAAATGAAGGAGCGAATACGCGATGTGGTAGGGGAGAAAGTGGCTTCCCGCCTCAAGATGGGTACATTCCACTCCGTTTTTCTCAGGATTCTTAGGCAACATGCTGAGGAAATAGGATTCAAACCATCTTTCACTATCTATGACACTTCTGATTCAAGATCTTTGCTGAAGAGCATTATCAAGGAAATGCAACTTGATGAGAAGCTGTATAAGCCGGCCACTATCCATTCTATAATTTCAAATGCCAAAAACGCTCTCATTGATGCCGATCAATATCTTCAAGATACAGACAATTATAATGCCGACAAGAGAGCCAAACGCCCTATGACGGGTCGCATCTATAAAGAGTATTGCAATCGATGCAAGAGGGCTGATGCCATGGATTTCGATGACATACTCGTGTATATGAACATTCTGCTGCGCGACTTCCCAGATATACGCCGGCATTATCAGGAGTTTTTCAGGTATATTCTCGTCGATGAGTATCAAGATACCAACTTTGCTCAGCATCTGATCATCTCTCAATTGGCTGCCCTACACAAAAATCTTTGCGTGGTAGGGGATGATGCCCAAAGCATCTATTCTTTTCGCGGAGCTAACATTGGAAACATACTTAACATGGAGCGTAGGTATCCTGGGCTTAGGATATTCAAATTGGAAAGGAACTATCGTTCGACCCAGAACATAATCAACGCGGCGGGAAGTCTTATTGACAAAAACACCCGCCAGATGAAGAAAAACGTATATAGTGAGAATGATGAGGGTGAGCGTGTAAAGATACTTTCCACTTATTCTGACATAGAGGAAGCCTATCTTGTGGCAAATATGATTGCAAAATCGCGACTTAGTCATCATGATTCTTACGAGGATTATGCCGTTTTGTATCGTACTAATGCACAGAGCCGCGCCTTGGAAGAATCTCTGAGAAAACGCAATATTTCTTATCGCATCTATGGTGGACTATCATTCTATCAGCGAAAGGAGATAAAGGACGCAGTATGCTATTTCCGTCTTTCCATCAATCCTGACGATGACGAGGCCCTACGACGAATCATCAATTATCCTGCAAGAGGAATAGGAGAGACCACCATGAGGAAACTCTCGGAAGCTGCAACAGCAGCCAATGTCAGTATATGGCAAGTGCTTCAAGACCCGGTAGCTAAAGGAGTAGAGGTAAACTCAGGAACACTAAAGAAACTTGGAGCTTTCCGTGATATGGTGCAAGAGTTTATAGATGATAATGCAAAAGGCTCTGATGCTTACGAGTTGGGTCAGCTCATCTACAACCGGAGTGGCATTCTTACCGTATTGAATCATGATAACACTCCGGAATCGATAAGCAAGCAGGAGAATCTCAAAGAGTTGCTCGCGGGCCTGAAGGATTTTGTGGACACCCGTCAGGAAGAAGGAGACGAGCGCACCGGAATGCAGGAGTTCCTTTCAGACGTAATGCTGGCTACTGATCAGGATTCTTCAGATGAGACTTCAGATGAGAAGGTGACCCTGATGACTTGCCATGCAGCTAAGGGACTTGAATTCAAGCACGTCTATGTTGTAGGCGTAGAGGAAGAGCTTCTTCCCTCTGCAATGTCGATGAATTCCACTGATGAGGTTGAAGAGGAGAGAAGACTTCTATATGTGGCAATGACAAGAGCGAAGGAAACATGTGCATTGACCTATGCCAAGACTCGTTTTCGTAATGGTCAGACTGTGCAGACTCGTCCGTCACGCTTCCTTTCCGAAATAGGGAAAAAATTCGTGCAGATAGAGACTTCCTCTGACTTGTCGGACACTTCTCAAACACAGTCCTTTGTAAATCCTATGGATAGATATAATTCTTTCCGGACAGGAGGAAAGAAATCGTTTGCCAATACGTATGATTCCCCTCGCAGACCTTCATATGGCGGAGTAGGAACCAATTCGCTTTCAGTAAAAAATACTTCCACTACTTCTACAATAAGCCCGGCAGGAAATCGGAAAGATGCAAATCCCGGCACTCATAGTCCGGAGGAAGTACCGGTAGGAACAAGGATTATCCATGCCAAGCTTGGAGAAGGAATTGTCACAAAACTTGATTATGTGATGGGTGAGGGAGTGATTACAGTAAGTTTCACGCAAGCCGGAGAAAAGAAACTTTATCTGCGGTTTGCTCAATTTAATATCAAGTAGAAAATATATTTAAGATTGGGCTCTAAGATACAGTAAATATCTTAAACATAAGTTCCTGCTGAAGATCATATTCATTTTGGAGCGAACCTATACCCTTGCTCTTACAGTCAAAGTCACGGAGTGCTGATATGGCTGCAAGCGATTGGCGTGGCGAGTACATTCTCAGCCCTTCCCGAATATCCTTCAGAGCATACGGAGTCTTGAGCTGAAGTACTTCCATAAGGGCTTGGTCGCTCTTATCTTGAGTGAAATGTGCTACCACCAACTGGCTAAAAAACTTCTGAAGCACTGCAGTAGTCATGACGCTCGGATTGTTTTTAGGATTCTTCCTGAAATAGTCGAGAATGCGGAGAGTCTTTGGATAATCTTTTGATGAAACGGCTTTAGTCAGCTCGAAATTATTGAATTCCTTAGAGATTCCAATGTTCTCTTCTACCATTTCTGCCGTTATGCGCTGGGCACCTGGTCCTGCACTCACAACGAGTTTATCGATTTCTCCAAAAAGTTTCTGCAAGGAGTTTCCTATATATTCAATAAGAATCTGCACAGCCTGTTCCTCTATTCCGATTTTCTTGCTTCTGCAATAGTCTTTAATAGGAGCAGCGAGCTGATAATCGCGTATTTTGGGACTTTTGAACACCACCACGCTTTCTCCTGCCTTGGCGGCAGCCTTCATAAGAGCTGATGTAGCAGATAGGTTATCACCTTTATAGGCTAAAACAAATACACCTTGGCTATTCGGATGTGCTATATAAGAAGCAAGTTTGTCAAGCTGGGTCTTTGATCCTGCACAAGTCTGAGCCTCTTTCAAAATCACCAGCTGGCGATCGCCCATCACCGGATATTGGCGAGCGCTTGCTATGACAACTTCCAGATCGGAATCAGCACCGTAAAACACGAGCTGATCAAACGATTGATTTTCTTCTTTGACGACGTTGCGTTCGAGCGCATCAACAATGAGATCTATATAATATGGCTCTTCCCCCATCAGAAGATAGACAGAGGCAAAATCTTTTTTCTTGATTCTGTCAAGAACGTCGCGATAGGAGAGGTCTTTATTTGCTTTCGGTGGCATTATTAAAGAAATGGTCTATTATTATTTTGACGGAAGTTCAGGAGGAAGAATATTTTTCCCTGCAAGTATTCCACGGCGATACAAAACAAAGATGATAGCGGCAACTAATACAGTGCTGACAATAGCAAGATATGGAAGCCCCCCTTTCTCCACTCCGAACATATCGAATTCCTCGGAGAGAAATCCCTTGTTGATACACCATGTGGATATGATGACAAGGCTATTATTGAGCGCATGGGCAAAGGAATTGACCCATATATTACCGCTCCACCAATACAGATAACCGAAAAATGCTCCTAAGAGCATACGCGGAATAAATCCGAAAAATTGGAAGTGGAGAGCGCTGAAAACGACTGCTGCTGTCCATATGGCAACATGTGGATTGACTTTGCACCAGACAAGCATACGCTGGAACGCTCCACGGAAGAAGAATTCTTCTCCTATTCCTGTCAAAACTCCTATGATGAGGATGTTCATAAGTGTTGTGAAGATATTGGTGGAGCTGAGAAGTCCCTTTGTCTGCTCTTCAGCAAGCTTTTCCATATTGCGACACCACTCCTCAAACGGAGCCAGAAAGTCAGGTAGACTCATTTCCTGATTCCAGTAGACAATTTGGTTTAAAGCCGGCATCCCGACAAAATAAATGAGAAGTGTTATACCGATCATTTGCCATGTAGGGGCTGAGACTGCCTCAATAGCCTGAACCGGATTTGCTTTGAAACAAATTTTCCAAGTTAGGAGAGCCGGAATGATAAAGGCGAGTATATTCTGACCTGCAAAAATCATCCATTGTGCAGCATACCCATGCAAGGGAAGAAGCCCTAAAAGAGTAGTGGCAAAAAGGCCACATATCATTAGGCCCATCAATACCAACACAAATTGGCAAATGTCTATGAATTGTTTCATTTCAATCGAATTTCTTGCGTCTGAAAATAAAGTTGCGTCCTAAATATTTCTCGCGGACGATGGGATTTTCAGCAAGTTGCTCGCTTGTGCCTCGGAAGAGTATCCTCCCTTCAAATAGGAGATAGGCCCGGTCGGTAATACTCAGAGTTTCAGGAGCATTGTGGTCGGTAATGAGAATCCCGATATTTTTCTCTTTAAGTTTATAGACAACACTCTGGATATCTTCCACCGCAATAGGGTCGACACCGGCAAAGGGCTCATCGAGCATGATGAATTTGGGATTGATAGCAAGGCATCGGGCAATCTCAGTTCGCCGTCGTTCGCCACCGGAAAGTTGGTCTCCGAGATTCTTGCGGACTTTGTGCAGATTAAATTCATCAATGAGTTCTTCGAGTTTCTCCTTCTGCTGTTCCTTTGTCATCTTTGTCATTTCGAGCACGGCACGGATGTTGTTTTCTACAGAAAGCTTACGAAACACAGAAGCTTCCTGCGCAAGATATCCAATCCCAAGTTGAGCTCGCTTATAGACGGGGAAGCCGGTGATATCCTGATCATCCAGATATATTTTACCTGAATTTGCAGTGATAAGCCCCGTAGTCATATAGAAAGTCGTGGTCTTTCCTGCCCCATTCGGACCGAGCAAGCCGACTATCTCACCTTGCTTTACGTATATGGAAACTTTATTGGCAACTGTACGCTTGCCATATTTCTTCACAAGATCTTTCGTACGAAGTATGCCCTTTTCCGGTTCAGCCTCGATTTTTTCTTCTTCGAGCACACCTTCAGGAGTATCGAGGAAAATATCGTCCTCGTTTTCCTTAATCATTGTATCGGGCATGACACCCGTCTCAATCATATCCTCGGCAATTTCAGATTCCGGCACTTCCAATGACTTATGTATGTGATCTTCGACACCAACAATGTTTTCCCCATCAGAAATAGGGATGTCAGTTTCGCTTTCGTGAGTCACTTTAGGTTTGTCGTCCAATTTTTTAGGGAATAAAGGGAAAATCTTCATTTCTTATTTGTGAATGATGGGAGAAGTGAACGAATGTAATCGGTAAGAAGCTTTATAGCGACCTTATTATTGCCACCTTGGGGAATTATAAGATCGGCATAGCGCTTTGATGGCTCAATATGCAGTTCATGCATAGGCTTAAGAGTTTCCTGATATCGGTCGATGACCATCTTTGGAGTGCGTCCTCGTTCGATACAGTCGCGGTGAATGACGCGAATCAGTCGCTCATCAGCATCAGCATCGACAAAGACCTTTACATCCATCCTGTCGCGCAATTCTTTTTCGCAAAGCACAAGGATTCCCTCTACAACCACAACTTCGCGGGGTTCAATACGGACAGTCTCATCAAGTCTGGAACATGTGAGGAAATCATAGGTAGGACGCTCTATGGCATGTCCCGCCTTTAGCTCATCGAGTTGTTTGGTAAGGAGTGCCCAATCGATGGCTTTCGGTTCGTCATAGTTCATCTTGAGTCGTGTCTCGAGAGGAATATGATGGTTGTCGTTGTAATAGCAGTCTTGTGGTAGTACTGCCACTTCATCCTTAGGGAGCGACTCTATGATTTTGCGGACCACGGTAGATTTTCCTGATCCGGTGCCTCCGGCGATTCCGATTACTAACATCACAAATCTTTATTAAATGAAAACCTTCAAACACCGGAATTATACCCTTTCAAAGGCTATTATTTGGTGTTTATCGGTAAATAATTCTTCTTTTTTTGACAAAATTAATAAAAACGATTGTTGTAAACAAATAGATAAGGCTCAACTTTGAAAATTTTTATTAATTTTGCATTTGGATTTGTATCCTTATGGGCTTTTCATAGTATAATGACTGATAAAAAGACTAAATCGTGATAACAAAATCGATAAAGACGTTCGGCCGCTACTGTCTGTTTTTGACACAGGTGTTTCGCAGCCCGGATAAGTGGAAAGTGTTCTTTAAGCAGCTCGTGACTGAAATTTCTCAGTTGGGAGTTGACTCGATTCCTCTTGTGGTGATTATTTCTGTATTCATTGGAGCCGTCATCGCCATACAGATGACCATTAACATTGTGTCTCCTC
Source organism: uncultured Sangeribacter sp. (assembly GCA_964399005.1). Taxonomy (GTDB): domain Bacteria; phylum Bacteroidota; class Bacteroidia; order Bacteroidales; family Muribaculaceae; genus Lepagella. The sequence goes on along the minus strand of CAYNPB010000007.1, from coordinate 3,455 downwards.
TGATACCAAGCTATTCTACAGGTCTTGCCACTCGCGAAATTCTTCTTTTGGAATTTTCGTCCACTATGATGTGCCTGATTCTTGCAGGCAAGGTAGGCTCAAATATAGCCTCGGAGATTGGAACGATGCGCGTGACCGAGCAGATAGACGCTATGGATATCATGGGCATTAATTCGGCAAACTTCATAGTGCTTCCGAAAGTGATCGGATTTGTACTGTTTGTCCCGGTGCTTTGCGTGTTGTCGATGTTCGTAGGACTATGGGGCGGCTGGCTTGTTGCTGAATTTACGGATATGCTGACTGTAGAAAACTATGTCTTCGGCATACAGTCGTTTTTTAATGAGTGGTATGTCTGGTATGGCATCATAAAGACCATTGTATTTGCTTATATCATAGCTACTGTGGCTTCCTTCTATGGTTATTATGTCAAGGGGGGAGCTCTTGAAGTGGGCAAGGCAAGTACCAATGCTGTAGTCTCGAGTTCAATTCTTATCCTTTTGGCGGATGTAGTCCTAACAAAACTCCTGTTGCAATGATCGAAGTTAAGAATATCAGCAAATGGTTTGATGGAGTGCAGGTGCTCCATGACATAACCGCTACGTTTGAGACGGGAAAGACTAATCTGATCATCGGGCAGTCTGGTTCCGGAAAAACTGTTTTGCTCAAATGTCTCGTCGGTCTGTTGCGACCTGAGGAAGGTGAGATATTTTATGATGGCCGATGTCTGAACACCATGAATTCAGAGCAAAGAAAGGAACTTCGTATGGATATCGGTATGCTATTTCAAGGATCCGCACTCTTTGATAATGAAACTGTGCTTGGGAATGTGATGTTCCCTCTGAAGATGTTTTCTCCTTTGAGCAAGCAGGAGCAACTTGAACGAGCTCATTTCTGCATCGAGCGAGTCGGGCTTAAAAATGCCGACAATAAGTATCCATCTGAGATTTCCGGAGGTATGCAGAAGCGTGTGGCGATTGCGAGGGCAATTGCACTGAATCCGAAATATCTTTTCTGCGATGAGCCTAACTCGGGTCTTGATCCGCGAACATCGCTTCTGATTGATGACCTTCTAAGCGACATTACCCATGAATATCAAATGACCACGGTAATTAACACTCATGATATGAACTCAGTGCTTGGAATAGGAGAGCATATCATCTTTATTAACAAAGGTTACTGTGATTGGACCGGTAATGACAAGACTATCTATCGAAGCGACAACCAAAACCTTAACGATCTGGTTTTTGCGTCGAATCTCTTCAAGGAAGTGAAGGGATACATGGAGAAGAACGCCAATAAATAATACACCATAAGTAGCGAATAAATTCAGGGATTCTTCAAAGGTAAAATTCAAAAGCATGGAAGAAAAAGGTCGAAAGCCTGTGGGCACGGAGAAGGATTACTCCGAAGAGATTGAAAAGAGAGCAAAAGTAGTGTTTGATGCTATGCGTTCGCGAGTGTCAGATGAAGACTACAAGCGTCTCGTAGATTCCTTCGAAGTGGCTCGCGAGGCGCATTCGAAGCAGAAGCGCAAGACCGGCGAGCCATATATCTTCCATCCGATTGCTGTAGCGACGATTGCCGCTCAGGAACTCAATCTTGATGTGGATTCGGTTATCGCGGCTTTTCTCCATGATGTGGTAGAGGATACGGATTGGACCGTAGATCAGCTACAGAAGCGTTTCGGCAATGATGTGGCTTTTCTCGTGCGAGTAGTGACCAAGCAGAAGAAAGAGAAGTATGAGATGTCGAAGCAACTCGATAATTTCAAGCAGATGCTGACTTCTGTACAATATGATATTCGTGCATTGCTTGTGAAACTCGCAGATCGCCTTCACAATATGCGCACTCTCTCATCTATGCGACCTGACAAGCAGATGAAGATAGCCGGAGAGACCGATTATTTCTATGCTCCTCTCGCCACAAGATTGGGATTATATAATGTCAAGACAGAACTTGAAAACCTTTCGCTTCGATTTCGTTGCCCGCACGAATATGCCGAACTTACTGCGAGGATAGAGGCCGATAAGAAGTCGAATCAGGCAAGGCTGAAAATTTTCACTGAAGAGATTTCAAATATCCTCAAGCGCGGAGGAATAAAGTCAAGGGTATTTGTAGAATATCGCCAGCCATATTCACTGTGGCGGAAGATGAATAAATATGGCGACGATTTCGATCATCTGAAATATCGTCATTTTGTAGAGATTGTCTTCAAAAATGAAGAGGGACAGTCTGAAAAGAATACTGCTCTGAAGATCTATTCATTGCTTACGGATAGATTTAAAGAGAAACCGGGTGGAATTTCCAATTACATTGATAGTCCAAAGGAAAATGGATACCAAAGTTTCCATGTGAAGTTGCTTGCCGATTTCGGACGATGGCAGGAGGTGCACATAAGCAGCGAGAGGATGGTCACCAATTCTCAGTATGGATTTCTTAGCGATAGTTCAGAGGGAAATATAAGGCGATGGATCAATAAATTTAGGGCTAATCTTAGGGAAATATCCAAAAATGCCCATGAAGGGGGAGGCACATTTATCGAGAATGTCGTGTCGTCGTTCTATAATGATGATATCATGACCTTCACTCCGCAAGGTAAACCGATCGTCTTACCTCAGAAGTCAACCGTACTTGATTTCGCGTATGAAGTTCACTCTAAACTGGGAGAGAAGGCAAAATTTGCTCGCATCAACGGACGCTTGGCATCTATAAAGACTCCTCTGCACCGTGGAGATATAGTGGAGGTATTCTCTGATGCCGAAAGTCACCCGACAAAAGAATGGCTTGACGCAACAGTGACTTACAAGGCAAGGAAAGCCATTCGTTCTTATCTTTCCAAACTTCCAAAACCGAAATATGATCGTTGCCCTATCTGTATGCCTATGCCTGGAGAGGAAGTGATAGGATTTCATAATACCGGAAGCCGGATTATGGTGCATAAAAGGGATTGTCCGGAAGTGATTAAGATGTCGTCGCAACTTGGCGATAACATCGTAAGCGTAGATTTTGAAGCAAATGACACTCTTTATCCGGTTGAGATAGAGGTAGTGTGTGTCGACCGTCCACATATGGTGATCGATCTTGTAGATTGCATTTCCAATAGTCTCAATCTTTCGATAGGCAGCATCAATACAAAGACAGTAGACAGTATCGCTACAATCCGAATTACATTCTCTGTACACAGCTATGACGAACTGCGGATGGTTATGGACCAAATAATCCATCTCCCGGACATTGATTCAGTCCGCGAGATCATTTGATAATCTTGATTTGCAATTTTCATGAAAAATCATTAATTTTGCATTTTAAAATAAAACAATTAGCAAACAACTTCTAATGGAGAATCAAACGATTCTCCGAACGAACAAAGATACTTAAATTAATATGCCTACTTCTAAGGAGATCAGAGAATCTTTCAAGAGATTTTTTGAAAGCAAAGGACACCATATTGTGCC